>JAQSYR010000135.1 GCA_029256035.1 Anaerocolumna sp.
ATGGACTTTTCTGTATTAAGTTCCAGTATAAATTCTCCCTGTGAAATTGTAAAGATCTGAAACAACATACAGGTAAGTAAAATATGAACAACAGAAATTATGGAAAATAATTGTTTCATTCCTATGATTCCAAAAAATGGTCCTATAATAATATAACAGATATCTATACTAATCATAGTCCAAATGCTACCTATCCTTTTTTTAAGCAAGGATTGATCAAATATAAATTGGCGTATCATCTATTTGCCTCCTCCCCTTACTAACATAATACATAATATCCTCTAAATCTGCCCTTTGAGAAATCAATTTATAATCGTTACCACAATATGCTTCTATGTCATTATAACATTCCGTCATCCCTTCAAATGTAGTTCCCAGGTTCCTGACGGCAACGAATTTATTTAAGGGTATTTTGGTAAGTAATTCTTTATTTCCATCACTGGTAATATGAGTGGATAACAGGATTGCCATCTTCTCCTCTTCTATTAGTTCCTGTAATAATTTCAGAAAATCTTTTCGAAAGATAGGATCTAATCCATCCGTTGGTTCATCTAAAATTAAAAGTTTTGGACTATGGGCAAGTGCAAATGCTAACTGAAATTTAGTTTCCATACCTTTAGATAGAGCAAAGAGATTTTTATTTGCATTTAACTGGAATCTACCTAGCAGTGAAATATACTGTTCTTTATTAAATCGAGTATAATACTTCCCAAACAATTCGCCATTCTCCATAAGAGTAAAATTCTTTATAAATGGGGCATGTTCCATTACAAAACCAATTTCATTCTTTGCCTGTATCTCCTGTTTTTTATTATCAAAACCACCAATTGTAATTTTTCCAGAATCTTTTACCAAAACATTTTGTATCAGCTTCATTACCGTGGTCTTACCCGCCCCATTTCTTCCTATAAAGCCCATAATATATCCGGTATCTAGCGAGAAATTAATATCTTTAATAGTAAAATTTCCAATTTTCTTATTGAGTCCAGTTATATTTAAAACTGTATTGTTATCCCGTATCATAATAACCCCCATTATTGTATTTAAACTGATAGGACTTAATCTACATCTTCATAATAAACTTCAATCATTGCTTTTAAATCTTCTATGGATAGTCCTGCTTCCTTACACTCCCTAATAATATCTGTCATATTCTTTTCAATCATAGCAATTTTCTTTTCTTTTAAAATCTCTGTATTTTGCTCACAAATGTAAAATCCTTTTCCTGACAGGGAATAAATCAGTCCCTCTCCTTCTAGTTCTTCATAAGCTCTCTTTGTTGTAATTACACTAATCTGCAGATCTTTGGCCAGTGCCCTGATAGAAGGTAATGGATCTCCAGGAATCAATTCTTTATTTATAATAGCTGTTTTTATTTGATTTATAATCTGTTCATAGATAGCAAGATTACTATTATTAGAAATCATTATATTCATAGCAACCTCCTCTTACACGGTCCACAATTTCCTTGGATTCCTTAATTTTTCAAAATTCACATCAGATTCTTTAAATAGCTTGTAAGAAAGACATATTGAATATAATCCGCATATATAAGATACTATGGTAGCTAAGAAGTACCACGAATCTGGTAACCATTTTGAAAATCCAGCTTCATGAAGTAAAGGCAAACTCATTGCAATTACCCCAAGCACATATATGCTTTTATTCTTACCTGTTTTCTTATCTTTTTTCGTAAATAATATATTTGCACCATGTTTTTCAATTCCATTATTTAAAATATAAATCGAATGAACCATAAAGAATGGAATATCCTCACAAAATATCATCTTCATTGCCAAAGATAATTCATAGCCGCCAAAAAGCACAGCAATACTGTGAGAAATTAAAAAATAAAGAAAAAAAAGTACAATAAAAGCACTGCTTTTAAAATACATATACATTTTTCTATATTCATTGTCCATAGGCAATAAAAAATGTATTTTGCTTATTTTAGGACGGATAAAGTAATGACTGTAAATAAAAAAATAGATTACATAAAAGGTATCTCCTTCAACTCTCATTAGATTAATTACTATAATGAATAGAATAATAAGAGGTAAAAATAAAATCTTTGCTCCTTTAAACATACTCTTAATGTCAAAAATGGATTCCCTTATTACTACCTGAAGCATTTTTCATCCTCCTTCAACTTCCAAAATTCATATAAAATCAGACAATCCCATTAACGGTATAATACATAATATCTTCAATGTTAGGTCTCATCCTTTCACGAGACGATACTGTTCTTCCATTTCATCTTTTGATAAAGAAAATATCTGCTTTCCATTCAATAAAAAAGTAATATAATCTGCAATCTTATCCAACTCATCGGTTAAATGGGTTGAAAATATAATACTTTTATCACCCTGGAAGATGATATCACTCATAATTTCTAATAGCTCTTTTCGAAATACTGGATCTAACCCAGCAGCTGGTTCATCAAAAACCAATAATTTAGCTCCATGAGATAAGGCAAATGCTAGTTGAAATTTTGTTTTATTTCCTTTTGATAATTTCTTTAGTGGTTTTAATAAGTTAACCTCAAATTGTTTACATAACTTTTGAAAAACAGTAGGATTCCAATTTGAATAATATTTCCCATATAATTTTGCATTTTCACTTCCATTTAAATGATCAAGGAAAATATTATCATCTAATATAAAACCTAATTGATCTTTTGCTTGTTTTTCTTCCTGGCTTAAATCAAATCCGCATATTTTAATGTTTCCCTCTTGACATTGATAAAGTCCTAAAATTGTTTGAATTAATGTAGTTTTACCGGCTCCGTTAGGACCAATGAGTCCCATAATATATCCTGGTTTTAAATTAAAATCAATGCTCCAATCAATATTTTTCATAAAATTATTAATATATTCCTCTTTGTTATCTTTGTATTGCAAAAAATATGCATGTTCATACATATCCAGAACCAGAATTGGAACGGATAAAGCTATATTTCCTAAATCATGGGCATCTAAACTAATATTACGGAAGCGGTCAGATCTTACATCATAACATAAGATAACCCAGCCTCTGCTCACTTTAGCAGTAGCAATAAAGTGTTCTTTCCAAGCTTCAAAGCTCCCAAAATTTTTAGCTAAGTACTCTTGTACCGTTTCCTCTGGCGTATTTTCTCCCTCCCCAATATTTTCAAAATAAAATTCATGTAATATAACCCCATTAAGCGCAAAGGTTTCTCCGCGTTTTAACCCACGATATTCACTATAAGTTGCATTTGCCTCATCAAAATTTTCAAAAGTAGCAAGCTTGCAATCAATTTCGTTCATTATATTTACGTATCCTTCGTATAATCTCATATGTGCCTTGAATTGCTCTTCGTTTATGACCGTTACATCATCAGAATATTCAAAATCCAATTTCATAAACTCCATAAAAATGCCTCCAAATTGATATACTTATATAAGTATACGCAAATATTAGAGGCAAATTGTATATTTTATTAAATTGATTAAAATAAACCAGTAATAATACCTTCTTCATTAATATCAATTCGTTCCGCAGCAGGTACTTTAGGTAACCCTGGCATTGTCATTACCGTACCAGTAATGGCTACAGCAAATCCAGCGCCAGCTGATATATAAACTTCACGTATATTTACGTTAAATCCACTTGGCCTTCCTAATTTCGTTGGATCATCAGATAAGGAGTATTGATTTTTAGCCATACAAACCGGTATGTTTTTGTATCCAAGTTCCTCAATTTTTTTAATGGCCTGTTCTGCCCCTGGATCATAGGAAACGGATGCTGCTCCATAGATTTCTTTTGCAACCGTTTCTATTTTTTCCTTAAGGGATTTATTCATAGGATATAAAGGTACAAAATTACTTTGTTTTGTTTCTATAGTTTCAAGTACCTTAGTCGCTAATTCGATGCCACCTTTACCACCCTTTTCCCAAACTTCGGATAATGCAAATTCACAATTTTTACTTTCACAAAAATCTTTTACATACCTTAATTCTTCGTCAGTATCCGTTACAAAGCGATTCAAGGTTACAACTACGGGCACACCATACTTTTGTAAGTTCTCAATATGTTTCTCCAGATTTACAATACCCATTTTTAATGCCTCAAGATTTTTAGTTCCAAGTTCAGTTTTTTGTACACCGCCATTATATTTTAACGCTCTAACGGTAGCCACTAAAACTACTGCGCTGGGTTTTAAATTGGCACTGGTACATTTAATGTCAAAGAATTTCTCTGCTCCAAGATCTGCTCCAAATCCTGCTTCTGTCACAACAATATCTGCTAATTTTAAAGCAGTCTGAGTTGCTCTGACACTATTACATCCATGAGCAATATTGGCAAATGGTCCTCCATGAATTATGGCCGGTGTATTCTCTATGGTTTGTATCAGATTTGGTTTCAATGCATCTTTTAATAAAGCTGCCATAGAACCAACTACATTTAGTTCTTGTGCGGTAACTGGATTTCCTTCATAGGTATAAGCAACAATAATTCTACCCAGTCTTTCTTTTAGATCTTTCATATTATCAGCAAGGCAGAGAATGGCCATAATTTCAGAAGCTACTGTTATAATAAAATGATCTTCTCTTACCACACCGTCTGTTTTTCTTCCAAGGCCTATTACAATATTACGCAGCGCTCTATCATTCATATCAACACAACGCTTCCACACAATTTGATTCGGGTCAATATTTAAAACATTTCCCTGATGAAGATGGTTATCTAACACTGCAGCCAGAAGATTATTGGCAGAAGTTATTGCATGAAAATCTCCGGTAAAATGTAGGTTTAAATCTTCCATTGGAACTACTTGTGCATATCCACCTCCAGCAGCGCCGCCTTTGATTCCAAAACAAGGTCCTAAAGATGGTTCTCGTAATGCAATTACTGCTTTTTTATTTAGCTGCCCTAGTGCTTCTCCTAAGCCAACAGTTGTAGTTGTTTTACCTTCACCAGCAGGCGTAGGGTTAATTGCAGTTACCAATACTAGTTTGCCATCCGGTTTATCTTTAACTTTATTCCATAATTCATCGGAAAGTTTCGCTTTGTATTTTCCGTAGTATTCTAAGTCATCTTCCTCTATATTTAGTTTGGCAGCAATTTCCTTTATGTGTAATAAATGAGCCTCTTGGGCAATTTGAATATCCGTTTTCATTGGTATAGCCTCCTAGTATATAATTAATTTAATTACATTTACAAAGTATAACCTTACAACAAAGAAATACTAAATTACACTTATTTCTATTATATCAAATCATTACAATAAAAAAAGCCCAAATTTCATTATAATTTTATATAAATGACATTATATAGAGAAATAATTAAAAGGAATTCTTTGACCTATCAAAAGATTCGTTTTATAATAAACATGGAAAAGATTATGACAGAAGGTTTCCAATGAATTATAGTATATCCTAAAACTATAGAGAATAGACAGTACGGATTAGGAGGAATAACGTGCAATATAATACAGTAATTTTTGACTTAGATGGAACTTTATTAAATACTTTAGATGACCTTACAGATAGTGTTAATTATGGATTACAGCAATTTGGCTTCCCAGCAAGAAACAAAAGTGAAGTACGTCAGTTTGTAGGAAATGGTATCCGAAAGCTGATGGAACGTTCCGTACCGTCAGGAACATCAAGAGATATAATGGAACAATGCTTGTCTACTTTTGTAGAATATTATTCAAATAATCTTCAAAATAAAACGAAACCTTATGATGGCATATGTGAAATTTTAAATGTCTTAAAGAAGCAAGGTTACCACCTAGCCATTGTTTCAAACAAATATGATGCAGCAGTAAAATCTTTATGCAATGATTATTTTAAAGATTTTATTCAGGTTGCAATCGGTGAATCCTCCAGTGTTGCAAAGAAACCTGCACCAGATAGTTTATATGCAGCTTTAAATGAATTAGGTTCAGAAAATGCTTCTGCAATCTATGTTGGTGACTCTGAAGTAGATGTACAAACTGCACACAATGCGGGAATACCATGTATTGGGGTAACCTGGGGTTTTCGTGACAAGGAAATACTGCAATCAGAAGGGGCGGATAGGATTATTGATTCACCCTGCCAGTTGTTAGAATTTTTAAATAAATAGTGCAATTATATAAGAAAGAGTCAAGCCCTCCAGACTCTAGCGCTGACGCGCTGTCACTTCTGTGACAAATTTCCTTGGCGCGTCATGCGCATCCTGCCTAGAGGGCTTAATGATGTTATCTAGAAAAGGATATATTTAAATTTAAAATTATTCATCCAATGAATTTTTTCTATATGCAAATAGAAAAAGTGCCGTTACTATGGCTAGGTTAATTATAATAATTAATAAACTTTTAAAAGATAGAGTACTCTCATCTGTAATGATTTTACTGATTTGCTGACTATAGATAAAGTTTGAGAAGCTCTCTATTTTCGTATTAAAAGCAGCAACCATAGGAAGAAACGCAAAAAGAATACCAACAGGGACAGCGATAGCATTCGCTCCCATTATATTCTTAGAATTTGCACCAATTGCCATTCCTAAGAGAATAGAGATGAAACTTCCTATAAAAATACTTACCAGAAAAATAAGGATGAAACTTCCTTTGAAGTCACCAATAAAAATAAAGACTGACCCTGTAAGTATTGTACAAAATAACACAAAACTTCCAATACTAATCAAATATTCCATGGGATTAACACCTGTCATAATCAGATTTCTTAAGGTATTTTTTTCTTTTTCCTCTGATATAATGGCTGCAGTAATTACTATTGGTGTAAATATCATATGCATTGTACTAAAGATCCCTACAAAAAAACCTGTTCCTTCAGTTTGGTTTGACATGGCTGTTGTTAATACAGAAGCAATAATAGGATAAACGAAAAACAACACTAAAATCTGAGTATTTTTTAAGGTATCTTTTATTTGTTTATAAAATATAGCGTGAATCCTTTGTATATGCAGCATTATGATAACCCCCTTCCAGTAAGTGACATAAATACAGATTCTAAGTTAGGTTCTGAGGAATGTATAGCTTCCACATTGCCGCGTTGAAATATTTCTGCGATTTTCTCAGCATTACTCCATATTCTACAATTATTCCTTCGTTTAACAAAGCAACATTATTACAAAGCTTCGTTGCTTCGTCCATATTATGAGTCGTAAGAAATATGGTAGTACCCTTCTCTCTTAGTTCATACAAAAGCTGATGAATTTGGGCAGCTGTTCCAGGATCAAGACCACTGGTTGGTTCATCTAGAAAAAGTAACTTTGGTTTATGCATCAGCGATCTTGCTAGAATTAAACGCTGTTTCATTCCTTTAGATAATTTTCCAGCAGGTGTTCCTGCGGCTTCTGTTAATCCTACCCTGCTTAAAACTTCAAGGATTTCCTTATGACTGTTACCATGGATTTTAGCGAATATTATTAGATTATCCCAGCAACTTAAACGTTCATATAAACCACAATTATCGAGTACTACCCCTATTTTGGAATTTACATTCTGGATAGCTTTTTCGTTTTTACTATTATTTTTACTTTCGTTTTTATTATTATTTTTACTTTTATATTCAGCTCCAAATATACATGTGGTTCCCCTATCTGCATGTAACTGTCCAATTAATATTTTAATCAAAGTTGTTTTACCGGCACCAGATGGACCAAGTAATCCAAATATTTCGCCTTCTTCTACACGAAAACTAATATCTTTTAACACTTCATGATTTAGAAATGATTTTTCTACATGATTAACCTCAATAATCGCCATTGATTTCACACTCCTTCCTGTTTATTTTTGTATTCCTGCAAAAGTCTATCATATTTTTTGCCTTCCAGTTTTGTCTTAAGAATCATTAATATGGTACTAACGGTAAAGAATCCAACAAAAGATAAAAAGAATCCAATCCAAGCAGGTAAATTATTTATTGGAAACCATTTAAATATCAAAACAAAGCATATGATAACTACTACTACCGCACATAGCATCCATATGGTTCTCCAGAGTACCAACTTATTCTTTAATACCATATCAGAGAAGAAAAATACTTTTAAAGCAGCAATAATAAAGGAAGAAGCTAATAGTTGAAAGACAGTTTTATTCGCAATCCCTTCACCGCCTAACTGAAATAAGCTGGAATACTGTTTGGCATCTTCTCCGCAGATAAAACCTACAATTGAAATAAATAATATAGTGACAGAAAAAATTGTTAATACTTCCGTTAGAAAGTTGAATTTAGATAAGTGATCTTTCATTTAGCTAACCCCCAATTTCTTTTTTATTGATGATGCGTATTGTCTTGAAACAATTAATTTTTCTCCATTATTCATTGTTACTATAAATCTTGTTATATCAGGTTTTAAAGAATGAATCTGATTAAAGTTAATAATACAGGATTTGCTTGCCCGAAAGAAATCACTAGCTGCAAGCTGTTCTTCCAATTCATAT
>JAQSYR010000136.1 GCA_029256035.1 Anaerocolumna sp.
GTTGAATTACTTGGTGCAGATATGTTAATTCATTTTAATTTAAATGATAAGATGGTTACCGGTAAAGTTTTATCTAGTTCTGGATTTGAACGTGACCAGATTGTGGAGCTGTCATTATTCTTAAGACATATACATTTCTTTGATCCTGAAACAACAAAAAGGATTGATGTAGGAGGTACCCTATGCAACGATTAAGCTATAAATTGATTTTACTTTTAGTAGCATTGACCGGAGCTTTGGAATTAGCTTTATCTGGTATACATATTCGGGCAATTACTATAATGTTTACGAGGCACATTGGTTTTTATTTATTTCTCTTCATTTTATTTGGAGTTTTATTATTTGCTATTTCCACATCTATAAAAGTTATGGATTTGAGTAATGCATTTAAACTAATCTTTTCCAGTGGAGTAGCTAGTTTTTCTGGTGCATACACGGCTTACCTTATGTGGAATAATTTTAAAACCAGCACTTCTATTTCAATTAATAATTTTAGAACTTCATTTTATCTGATTATAGCTGGAGTTATTATTTATGCTGTTGGTACTCTGATTCTGTTAGGAATTGGTTTGTTGGATAAAAGGGAGGAAAAGCATTGAAAAAGAAATTCTTTACGGATAGACGTATTGAATCAATCATTCGTTTCTGGGCTGCTGGTGCTATCTATTTCTTCATTGGATGGGGTACCGGACTTGGAAGTAATAGTTATTTAGATTTTATATTTTATCTTGGTGTAGCTATGGCAGTTTTTGATATGTTTGTTGTTAATCCTGTTATCAGACTTATGTTGAATGTAAGAACAACCGGGCATTATACGGATGTACCTATACACAAAAAGGTATTGTACCGCTTAGGATACGTACTTAAAACTGTAATTATAATGTTAGTTGTATCATCAATTTATAATATAATTAACCAGATTGCTATACTAATTTTAGATCTTCCTGATGATACTACAGTATTTCCAGGGGAACCGATTTTGTTTGGAATATTTTATCTGGTTGTTTACAGGCTGTTGGAAGGTTTTTTAAATAATATTAAATATAAAATGAAAGATGTGAATGAAAATGATAAATAAAGAACTCATGATTCAGCAAATGAAAACATCAAAAGATTTTAATGATATGGGGACATCACTATTTTTGTAAGGATGATGGAAATGTTCTGCAGTATAATCCATCAGATCCACATCATCATATATGTCCATTATGTAAGAAAGATTATTCTTCACCATTACTTGATGGTGTATGGATTTATTTATATAGAAATGAAGCAGCACTTACTATACTTAAAGCATCCATTATTTACAAATTAACGAATGAAAAAAAATATCTTGATGTTGTTATATCTCTAGCAAGCTTCTATATTTTATCATTCAAACAATTTGAACTACATAATAAAGAAGGATTATTCTTTGATACTATAGAATCCATGAAATGGGGATGTGGAAGAATTATGCCACAGAACCTAAATGAATCTATCTTTTTTATCCGAATTTTTACGGGATTGGAATTAGTAAAGGATGAATTACCTGCTGATTTAATGGATGTAATAAAAACAGAATTTAGTGAGGAATTCCTTAATCTGTTAGCACCACAAATCAATAAGGTACACAATATCTCTTGTTGGATGAATAGTGCAATCGGTGTGGTTGGTTTATTTGCAGAAAATAAGAAATTAATCTCCTTTGCCTTTGATGGAGAATTTAATATCAATCGTCAGCTTATGGAAGGTGTTACAGAAGATGGCTTCTGGTATGAAGGATCCATTCATTATAATTTCTTTACATTAGAAGGAGCAACTTATCTGGCGCTATTTGCTAAGACTTATAACCAAGAATTTAGAGAGCTGGGAACTGTTAAAAAAATGTTGATTTCAGCTTACGATTATGCTTTTTCAAATCAACAGTTACCTAATCCAAACGATGGATGGCCACATATAAATCTTAAGTCTTATTCCTACATATATTCTGTTGGTACAAAAGTGTTTGGATATGAAAGCAAGGTGGGAGAAATTCTTGCTCAGATATTAGCTGCTGACTATGAACGCGGCGAAGTTCCTTTATCCAAGCCTTACTACTTTAATAATAGACTATCCTTGGAGCAATTCTTATTACTTCCTGATTTTAATTTTAATGTTCAGGTAGTTCCTAATAAAGTGTCCATGGATTATGAAAAATCAAATTATGCGCTATTAAAAAGTGATAATTTAGATGTATTTTATAAATATGGACATCATGGTCCATCCCATGCACATCCGGATAAAATGACCATTGAAGTAGTATTCGGTAAGGAAACTCTGACAAAAGATTTATCCAATTCTGGTTATGGATCTATTATGTGTAATAAGTGGCACAGAATTACAGCATCCCATAATACAGTTGTGGTTGATGGTATGAACCATACTTCAGTTGAGCCTGGAATTAAGTTAAGTTTTTCAAAGACCAGTTGCGATGCCAAAGCAAATCAAGTATACGAAGATGTTGATTTCAGAAGAAAAATTGATTTGTTAGAGAATGGATTCTTAGATGAATTTGAAGTTCAGTCTAAACAGGATAGAAATTATGACTTTATTTTTCACACAGAAGCTGAATTAGATATGAACTTAGAAGCTACCTGTGAAGTTGAGAAAAATTGTACTTTAGGTTTTACTGAAAATGGATATTCCTATTTTGAAAACATTATAAAGGTTAAACCAGTAGATGGATCAACAAAACTTAATCTTTTCTGGAAACTTGGGGATCTAAAGTTGTCAAGTATTATGGATATTGAAAATACGGAAGTATTCTTAGCCAAATCACCAGCGAATCCGGTTTCAAGCTTTAGGACTTCAATTATACTAAGAAGAAAAGCCAAACATACTACATATCTTATGGAATGGGAAACAATTTAATACAGTTAAAAATGTAAAAGAAATTTTGGGAAGAAAGGATGCCACATACTAAATTCTTTTGCATAATGTTAAGAGTGGCAGCAACACAGGTAAATCTGTTTGCTAAGGTGAAAATATGATTCAACATTTTTTTAAGTATGAAGAATGTGAGTTAGAGGATTTAGGCGGAGGAGTAAAGCGTAAAATCCTATCTTATAATAATAACCTTATGGTAGTAGAAGTAAGTTATGAAAAAGGTGCAATCGGTGCGTTACACCAGCATCCACATGAACAAATTACATATATCATTGAAGGCGAATTTGAGTTTGAAATCAATGGTGAAAAGAAAGTTCTAAGGGCTGGTGACACAACATATAAGGAACCAAATGTTATGCATGGAGCAGTTTGCTTAAAACCAGGTAAAATTTTAGATATTTTTACACCATGCAGAGAAGACTTCATAGGAGGGAAATAAAATGAAAAAGTATGCAATGATAACAGGGGGAACAGGAGGAATTGGATTAGCAACTGCGAAAGCCCTTGGAAATCAAGGATATTCAATTATTCTTAATGGTATTGACGAAAAACAGGGTGCAGAATCGAAACAACAGCTTTCGGAACTTGGAATCGAAGTGGAAATATTCTATTTTGACGTAACAAAGGAAGAAGCTATATTAAAAGGATTTGAAGAAATTTATAGTAAATATGATCACTTAGATGTTTTAGTTAATAATGCCGGTGGACTTGGAGGACGTTCAAGATTTGATGGTATGACAACAGAATTTTATCGTTTTGTTTTAGCACTTAATCTTGACAGTGTATTCTTTGTTACTCGTGCTGCAATCCCGTTACTTAAAAAAGGTGAAAATCCATCCATTATTAGCTTTGCTTCTAATGCAGCATGGAATGCAGGTGGTGCAGGTGCAGGCGTATATGGTACTGCTAAGGCAGGCGTATTAACATTAACTAGAGCTTTTGCAAAAGACTTGGCGGAATATGGAATTCGTTGTAATGCAGTATCTCCTGGTACAATCGATACTCCATTCCATCAGGCTACAAAAGAAACAAATATGGAATTATTTAATTCCTTCAAAAATAATATCCTTATGAAGAGATTAGGTCAACCAGAAGAAGTTGCTTCTGTTATTGAATTCTTAGTAAGTGATAAAGCATCTTTCTTAACTGGCGAAGTTATTCAAATTAACGGTGGCCAAGACTTCCTATAAAACATGGCTACTTCAGCTGAAAAACGAAGACAGGAGATCCTTGAGGGGAGCCTACTTAGAATTATATTTATTTTAGCTGTTCCTGTTATGATTGACAATTTAATGAATGCTGTATTTGGTTTAATTGATACTTATTTTGTATCCAGTATCGGATTAAATGAAGTTGCAGCTGTAACCTTTGTAGGACCTATTTATGATATGGTTAGGGCAATCGGGGTGGGTATTTCCATTACTGGTACAATTATGATAGGAAGGGCTATTGGAAAAGCTGATAAAGAGGAAGAAAAAACAGTTGCAAAATACTTGATGATAATAGCCTTTGCATCAGGGATTGTCATCACCGGATATATATTTATCCGGTGGGAAGCAATTTTATTATCTGCTTCAATTTCTGATTCTCTCTTGCCAGTGGCAGGTGACTATTTTAGAATGACAACATTAAGTACACCGCTAATTTTAATTAACGCTGTATATATTGGGCAAAAGCGTGCAGAAGGCGATACGTCAAGAATTTTAAGAATTAATTCACTATCCATAGTAATTAAAATAATATTAACCTATGTTCTTATTTATGTATTTAAACTTGGTTTAATAAGCCTGGCCATTACAACCTTCGTATCTCAGATCTATGTAACATTATATGCTATATTGCATGGCTATTTGGGATACATGGTCAAAATATTCAAGTTCAAGGCATCTAAATTAAGAAAAGATTTGTATTCAAAAATATTCAAAATTGGACTGCCTTCCGTTATTGAAAAAGCATCTCTGTCCTATGGCTTTGTTTTAGTTAATGAACAGGTAATTAAATACGGAGAAGGAGTATTAGCAGCCTATGGTATTACCAATAAGATAAATTCCGTATTATTTTCAACAGTTTCAGGAATTGGCACTGGTTTAGCTATTGTAATAACTCAGAATTTGGCTCAAAAGCACTTAGACCGTGTTAAGGCAGCTATAAGAATCAGTCTTATTATTGCAGTTATTTTTTCAACTGTTGTTGGAATATTACTATTAATTTTTAAACAGCCAATTGCAGCACAAATGACATTAGTTTTATTCGTGTTTATTTATTAAGACTTCCTATTGTTTTACTGTTAGTATTTTTAATTCCTGGAATTAGGGAGTTTAGTATATGGTATGGCATGCTCTTAAGTAATATTTTAACGGCAGCTGTGTCACTAGGCTTCTATGCAGTGTTACGATATGGTGGTAAATTAAATAATTATTATTAGTTCACCTTCTTTATTTGTTTCTATATACTTACTATGTGCAGGAATAAGCCTGATAATTCAGAATCTTCTGGATTATCAGGCTTATTCTCTTGGACGAAAGAATAATAAAATAAGGAATTATCGAAAGCTGTTGTTTTCAGCAATATGTGAAACAAACTGCTGCATTTCCTCTTTCGAGCGGATGGTATGTGTTTGCTCAATAACATTTTGTTTTTGTTCATTATTTAAGGATGAAAAATAATTCATAGCTTCTAAATTCTGGGCTAATGCCATTCCCAATCCTATTGGTATTTCACTACCATTTGCATAATTTTTCATAAATAACCCACCTTCCTGTAATACACCTTCCTATGTCACGCTTTACTGTTTTTTATTAATGATATATTTACTGGTAACCCTAGTATATGTAAATTTGAATATATTATTTATAAGTGAGAACATTAAATAGTATCAGAAAATATCTATGTAGCAACAGCTTATATATTTAAATCCTTAAGAACTAAATAACATAATAATAGTCTATTTTTCATATCTTTTACTATAATACTGACGTTAAATTAAGGAGATTATATGGACTTTCAGCAGAGCAGGACTTTTCAGAATCTTCAAAATGCATTTATTGGAGAATCAATAACCAGTACTAGATA
>JAQSYR010000137.1 GCA_029256035.1 Anaerocolumna sp.
AACACCGATCATAGCGATTACTGCTCCAACAGGTCCAAGTAAAGTTGTTGTAATATCATAAACTACAGGGCCTTGACCGCCAAGTTCTTTTAAAGCTGCCTGTAATCCGCCAGTTGATTCATAGAAAGCAACACCAGCTGCTGCCCAGATAAGAGCGATAACACCTTCTGCTACCATTGCACCGTAGAATATTTTTCTACCATCTTTTTCAGATACCATACAACGAGCCATAATTGGAGACTGTGTAGCATGGAAACCAGAGATAGCACCACAAGCAACAGATACGAACATCATTGGCCAGATAGGAGTACTAGCTGGATGAAGACTTGCTAATTGAATTTCTGGAATAGAATATCCTTCTAAAATAATACCACCAGCAACACCTAATGCCATGAATATTAAAGAAAGACCAAAGATTGGATAAATTTTACCAATAACTTTATCAATTGGAACAAATGTTGCAATAAAGTAGTAAATAAGAATTACTACAAGCCAGAATGTTTTATTTAAACTATCTGGTGTTAACATTGCTAATAATGCGGCAGGACCAGTTGAGAAAGCTACACCAACTAATACTAACAATACAACTGAAAATACACGCATAACTTTCTGCATAATTGGTCCTAAATACATACCAACAATTTCACCGATTGTTGCTCCGTCATGACGCATAGACATCATACCGGATAAGTAGTCATGAACACCACCTGCAAAAATTGTACCGAAGGTAATCCATAAAAATACTACAGGACCCCATAAAGCACCTGCAATCGCACCGTAGATTGGACCAAGTCCAGCGATGTTTAATAATTGAATTAAAAAGATTCTCCACTTTGGCATAACTACATAGTCAGTACCATCTGCTAAACGCACTGCTGGAGTTTCTCTATCGTCGGGTCCAAAATTATTTTCTACGTATTTACCGTAAACTAAGTAACCTCCGATAAGAACTACCAAACACACAAAAAAAGATACCATAAATTTTTCCACCTTTCATCTTGTTAATAGTAAACAAATTTTTGCGGCACACAATAAAAAAATTGTATTGTATGAAATAATCTCAGCACCATGAATGATGTGCTACTGATTTATCTTGGTTTATTTTATCATAATATCGAAGTTTTGTGTTATATTTTTGTGTAACATGTTATATTTTTGTAGTGACATGCAATATTTACTGCATCAAATACTAAGGTATTTTTTAAGGTTCTTTATCTGCCCTCTACTTACCGGTAAGGTTTCATCCTGGAATCCATCCATACGCACACAATACGTATTATTAAACCAAGGATACAGCTCAATCACATAATTCATATTTATTAAAAAGCTTTTTTGAATTCTAAAAAAACCTTTATCTGATAGTTTATCCTCAAAATAACTTAGGGGATTGTTATCCTTATAATCCTTTTTCTTTGTATGGATTACACACAAACGGTTTTGGGATTCTATATAAACAATGGAAGAAATATCTATTAATATAATCTTTTTATCAATATTTAAAGGAATCTTTGTTAAGGCTACATTGTTATCCGCAGGTTGCCTTCCTCCGTGCCTTAACAAATACTTTTCTGCCATTTGTTTTACCTTTACTTCCGTAAATGGTTTAAGAAGATAATACATGGCATCAACCTCAAATGCCTTTTCTGCATAATTATTATAGGCAGTTGCAAATACAATTTCAACTTCAGGCTGTAACTTACGGGCAGTTGAAGCCAATGTTGTACCACTTATATCTCCAAGGTTTATATCAATACACAACAAATCAAAGCTCTCTCTTGCTATTAAATCAAGCGCAACTTCTCCGCTTTCAATTTCTGTTATTTCTGCTTCCGTTAAAACTTCCTTAATTAAGAAACTTAGTTCACTTCTTGCAGGCTTTTCATCATCAATTATGGCAATCTTCATAGTAATCTCCCATCTATTGTAGGTTCATTTTTATTTGATACTGAAAAATTTGTATTTAATAACCAGTAACTTGATGTTCATAATTGGATTGTACGTTCTTTACATTACTGTTAGGTATATAAATATTGACTATTGTTCCATTTTCTGAAGAATGAATGTCAAGTCCATTATCTTTACCATAAATATAACAAAGTCTTCGGTGGACGTTTGATAAACCAATTTTCGAAATAGCCAAAGTATTATTTTTAAGTTGATCGATTATCTCTTTTGGCATTCCTAACCCGTTATCACATACAGATATTTTTATATGTTCCTTTTCTTTTTCAACAATAATCTGAACCACCCCTTTTTTTCTCTTCATTGCACCATGTTTGACGGCATTTTCAACAATGGGCTGTAAAATTAAGCATGGCATCATACAATCTAAATTATCAGGAATTTCTACTGTTAAAAGTAAGCGATCATCAAAACGTGCTTTTTCTAATTGTAAATAAGCTTCCACATACTCCATTTCATCGTAGATACTTACAAATCCATCCTGGGTCTGAATGGAATTTCTAAAATACGTCGCCAAATCAATCAAAAGGTCTCTTGCCTTGTCCGGCTTTTCCCTGCAAAATGCACTGATGGTATTTAATGAATTAAATATAAAATGGGGATTGATTTGGGATTGAAGTGCATGAAACTCAGCTTTTTGAAGCAATTCTTTTTGTTTTTCCGTTTCTGATAATTCATATTGAACTGAAAATAATTTGCTTAATCCTTCTGCAAACTTTACTTCCGAATGAAAGGATATTTTAAACTTGTGAGTAAAAATTATCATACACCCAAAAACTTCATCATTCATAGACAAAGGTGCTCCAATTGCAATCATTTTATCCAATGCCTTATGCAAGGAATCACTATCTGAAGCTTCCTCAGCAATGCATACTTTATTTGACTTTATCACAGAATTCGCAAGTTCTGGTAACTCCCTGCTTTTAATTAAGTTATGAAGTTTTTTACCCTTAAAACTTAAAATATTTTTGGTATCTGTAAAGATGACAGCTAAATCCTTTGATGAATCTAATATAATATCTCCCATCTTGTTACAATTTTCTTCATTGTAAATGCCGGTTCTTAGAATTGGAAGGCACTGTTTTGTAACATCGAATGACATACTTACTTTATTGCCTATTTCATATTCTTTTTCTTTAAAAATGAAATTAAAAACGCCCACAAACAATACCATTCCCAAAGGATTAAATATTACCATAGGGATTGCAATGTCCTGCACTAATTCAAGTGCTGAATAATATGGTTTCGCTATTACCAGAATAATTATCATTTGCATTAGTTCTGCAATAAAAGTAATCAGAAATAAGTCTGGCCCCTTATATTTATTTTTTTTCACATAATTTGCTGATACAGCAGAAATGCCACCCTCTAACATGGTAGAGATGGCACAAGAAATTGCAGTAAAACCATTAATGTCAATTAAATATCTATGTATTCCGCCTATAATACCGGCTCCTATACCAACAACCGGACCTCCAATAAATCCACCTGCCATAACACCAATTACACGGGTATTGGCAATAGCCCCACGGACTCCATATCCCGTATGGGTTGAAATAATGCTAATCATTCCAAAGATAATTATAAGGGCAAATTTGTCCCTTATTGTGTGATTATCTCTAACAATATATCTTTTAATCAGTCTAACTCTTGCAAGTATCTGGGCTATTACAACAAGTAAACCAATATTTAATATAATACTTTTAAAAATTTCAAAATTCATCGCTTACATCTCCCGCCATTAATATTTATATTATAGTTTATATAGATAGAAATGGCAACTCTCAATGCTTAATCAATCTGCTTTTCGTCATTTATAACAAAAAAGAGTTTTTGCATTTTTATTTCTATTGATAATAATCATATTGTGATTTTATATAAAATCCCATGTGCTCATATAATGTTAGAGCTTTGCCACTTAGACTGCTAACGTGGAGTGTAATAAAAGAATAGCTTTTTTTACTTACTAATTCTATTAAATACGTAAGTAATTCTCTGCCAAAGCCAAATCCCTGATATTTTTCTTTTACTCCAAACCCAAAAACAGAAGCACTATGTTCACCGTAACTTAGTCCGCATACTCCAATTAATTCGCCTTCATAGTAGGCACAATAATATTCTAAATCCTTAGCATTTAAAATTTCCTCAAACATATATTCAGCTTCTTCTTTTTCCATACTTAAAGTTTCCATATTAACTTTAACTGCTTCCTTTAA
>JAQSYR010000138.1 GCA_029256035.1 Anaerocolumna sp.
GTCAAGCATCAGTCCTTGGGAAGATACTTCCATTACAACACATTTGCATCCAGCATCTACCATCCTTTTAAAATATTCCTGCAGTACATAGGATTCCGGTGTTGTATTATTGGCAGGAATTATGTCATCACCAATGATTGCTTCTATAGTTCCAATAAGTCCTGTTTTTATGCCTGCTGCTTCTAATATAGTACGAACCATGTAAGTTGTAGTGGTTTTTCCTTTTGTACCTGTTATTCCAATGGTTTTTAACTGTTCTGCCGGATAATTAAAATAAGCTGCTGACATACAAGCCAATGCTAATCTTGTGTTATCTACACGTATTACAGTCACATCATTTGCTACAGCTACTTCTTTTTCCACAATAATTGCAGCTGCCCCTTTTTCTATTACCTGGGGAATAAAATCGTGTCCATCGCTTACTGCACCTGCGATACAGACAAATACTGAACCGGCTTCTACTTTTCTGGAATCATATACAAGTGTGGTAATCTCTGCATCAAGTCTTCCCTGGCAACAAACAAATTCCATTCGTTCAAGTAAATTTTTTAAAATCATAGTGAAACCTCCATGGATTCGATTGAAATATATATTTTAATTTTGAGCATTATGTTTTATGATTTTTATGCACAATGTTCATATAACATTACAAATTCCCATCCAAATTACTCTGGATGGGAATTATGAACTAACCTAGCTCCTAGAGCATCAGGTATATGCCAAAGCAATAACCAGTTGAAAACTATATTTTTTACATGGTTTTCACTGATATACTATGAAAATTATTATATAACACCAGTATTTTCTTGTCAATTATAACAAGTATATCTTAGTGCCTGTCAGTCCGTGCTTAATTAACATTTTCTTTTAGTTCCTCAATAAAATATTGATGACTCTCCACTAATTCCTGGCAACTACCTGGTTCCTTAGTATACGTACCATCTGGTTGTAATAACCTGCCCTTTACGTTATCTGACATCATAATAGTTAGATAATGCAAAATCTCTTTTTTCACATCTGAATCTAAAATTGGACAAGCTACTTCCACTCTTCTGGATGTATTTCTTGTCATCATATCTGCTGACGCAATATACAGATGCATATCCTCACCCTCACCAAAGCAATAGATTCTGGCATGCTCTAAAAATCTGCCTACGATACTTTTCACTACTATACGTTCTGTCTTTCCTTCTATACCAGGCAAAAGGCAACAAATTCCACGAATAAGAAGGGTAATCTTCACACCAGCTTGAGATGCCAAGGAAAGTTTCTGTATAATATCAATGTCTGTTAATGAGTTTAACTTAATTATAATTCTTGCATTGAATCCACTTTTAGCTTTTTCTATTTCATAATCAATCTGATCCATAATATGACACTTAAAGGAAAAAGGAGCAACCAATAAACTATTATAATTACCATTTAGATTAGACAGAGACATATTTTTGAAAAACTTGGCAGCATCCTTACCTATCATCTGATTGGATGTAATTAATGACAAATCAGAATAAAGATTTGCAGTTTTTTCATTATAATTCCCAGTTCCAACCTGAGTAATATATACAATTTCCTCTCTTTCTTTTCTTGTAATCAGACAAATCTTTGCATGCACTTTAAAATTCTCAAACCCATAAATTACTTTACAACCTGATTCTTCTAATTGTTCTGCCCATTCAATATTATTTTTTTCATCGAATCTGGCTTTTAGTTCAATTAAAACCGTTACTTCTTTTTTATTTTCTGCAGCCATACAAAGGTAATCAATAATCCTAGAGTTTCTGGAAACCCGGTATATTGTAATCTGAATTGAAACAACTTCAGGATCAACAGCACTTTCCTTTAGTAGTTGTAAAAATGGCTCCATTTTCTGATAAGGATAAAATAATAATATGTCATTTTTTTTGCATTGTCTTGTGATACTTTTATTCCTATTCAATTTTGCTGGATAACCAGCTTCAAAATACGGATAGCTAACCTGGCTTTTTATCATAATGGGTATTTTATATACATAATTCATTAAAAGAGGTGATTCACTAAAAAAAAGTTGAGATGAATTTAAATCCAATTTCTTTAATAGAAACTGTAATACATTTACACTTAATTGTCCTTGCACTTCTAGTCGAACCGGTGATAATCTGGCACGTTTCTTAATCACTCGCTTCATTTTCTCTCTATAATCATCATCTACTTCAAATGCCTCATCACCGTGACTAATATCAGCATTTCTGGTTACCGATATAATAGCTGCCGTATTGACCTGATACATAGAGAAAATCTCTGCTATATAATATAAAACAATTTTTTCAGTCAGAACATAACGGGTAGAATTACCGGGAAGTAGTATAAATTCGGGTAAAAAAGAAGAAACGGGAACTAGTCCAAATTCTTTTTCTTCATCCATAAAATCACAAATAATATATAACCCTTTATTCTGTAAATGAGGAAATGGATGTTTCGGACCGATTACCTGAGGTGCTAAAACCGGCAATAAATTATTTTTAAAATAATTGGCTATATACTTTTTTTCGTTTTTATTTAATTCCTTTATCTTAAGGTTGCAGATTCCAAATTCTCTAAGGCTTAATTCAACTTCATTAAAGATTTTATCTCGTAACCTGTATAAAGGAATTGTATTTTCTAGTATCTTTTCTTTCTGCTGTTTCGGGCTTAATCCTGTCTTATTATCTACCGTATGATTACCCATCAGGCAAAGGTCTGTTAAACTGCCAACCCGAATCATAAAAAACTCATCAAAATTACTAGTAAAAATTGATATAAACTTTAACCGTTCATACAGAGGTACAGTCTCATCCATTGCTTCTTCAAGAACCCTCTCGTTGAATTTCATCCAGGATATCTCCCTATTTTGCATATAGGTTGTATCTACATTAACTTCTGAACGAGCCATATCTATTCCCCTTTCATAACTTTTTCATACAGATATCCTTCCCGAATTCCATATTTGCTTACTATAATCTCTTCACTGTTAAAATATTCAGCAATAGTATCTAAAATCAGCAGCCCAGGAACTATGGTATGAATTCTGTCAGGTATATTTTGTAAAATTGGGGTTAAGGTATGTTTTCTACTATTCTTAATTAAGTTTAATAACTCTGTTATATGACCTGTCTCAAGATTAATATTATTACTTGGTAGGTTAAATATGCTGTTATTTAGCTTTGCCGCTGCCTTAATGGTTCCTCCAACGCCACAAATTGTCTCATAATTTTCCTGCTTTAACCCAGAAGCTTTTAAATGATCCAATACAATTTTGTAAATCAATTCACGTTCCTCTTCTTTGGGTATGATTTCCTTTACATATTTAACATACAGATTCAATGAACCAATGGGCATACTAATTGCCTGCTTTATTGATTTATTACAAAAAACAACAATCTCAGTACTACCACCACCAATATCTACCAAAACTCCTGTTTCATTATAGATAAACTTAGTGGCTCCTATAAAATCCAAGGTTGCTTCTTCTTCTCCTGAAAGTACTTCCACATCATATCCAGTACATTTTTTAATATTTGCAACCACTTCACTTGTATTTGTAATATTTCTTAGGGGTGCTGTTGCAAAAATATAGATATCATTTTCTTCAATATGAAATATATTTAAAATGTCCTGGTATTCTTTTAATATTTCACATACTCTTTCTACACCTTTGTTACTTAATTTTTCATTCTTTACAAAATTAGCTAAGCCGGCCATAGTTTTACGTTCTAATAATATTTTGACACAATTTTTACTATATTCATACACACAGAGTTTAATTGTGTTAGACCCCATGTCAACAATTGCACTTATCATAGAAACCTCCAAGGTAGTAATTTTAAGATTACAAAAATTGCATAACACCTCTATCTTCCATGCAATAATAAAAATATACACTATTTTTAAGACCATGTATACAAAAAATATAAAATCAAGTTTTAATATAGCCATAGAAATTGATTTATGCTATACTTTTTTAAATAACTATATGATTCGGGTGTCATAAGTCTGATTTATATAAAATGAATAGAGGAGTAATTTTATGTTTTTTATTATGGGGATTTCAACATCAGAAAAAAAATTAGATTTTGTTCAAACAATGCTTTGTTCTATGTGTGGACAATATGGAAGGTACGAAGTATATATGACCTT
>JAQSYR010000139.1 GCA_029256035.1 Anaerocolumna sp.
ATTCCAATTTGATTTATGATTATTACGGAAGTTACAGGATGATGAATGTCACTCAACTAGGCTTTGAGTATAAAATAAGTGGTATTAGTGACTTTAATATGAAGTTAAAGAGCAGTCTAAATGATAATATATCTTGGATTACCACCAATGATGTCATTGGAATCAACAGCAATGACTATGAGCTGACTCCACTTTCCTATTGGCTCACCAGAGGAAATGGTATGAAAGATGGAATACACTACGGTAAAGATTTAAGTATCACGCTATATAACCATTTTGTAGAAACTGTATTAAAACTGTATTAAAATAGGTGCCTAACACCTCTTTTATTGACACAATTCAAGAAATAGTTAATAATAAATGCAGAGCAGTATTATTTGGCTAATTATATGAACATCAATGATTGGGGAAAAATTATGGTGGATTTGAGTAAATTAATTGAAGGAAAGAATTTGACAGATGTTGAGGAAAAAGTTCTCCGCTATATTATTGACCACATAGATGAAGTGGTAAGGATGGGGGTTAGAACCATTGCCAAGAATAACTATACCTCAACTTCAACCATTATGCGATTAACTAAAAAACTAGGGTACTAATAATTCTTTACTGCAGCACAACAATTACCAGCAGCTGAAGAAATTTTCAAGTTTACTAAATGAACAGAAGGATAAATTCATATTTGTCTATGCTACCGGATTCTCCGCCATTGTAGCTGAATATATATATAAAAAATTACTGGTGCTAGGTAAGAAATGTATCTTGGCAAGCGGAATGGATTCCGTAGGAGTATTTGAAAATAACTTGGATTATATAGGAATTTTATTGGTAATATCAAGGTCTGGAGAAACACGGCAAGTTTTGGAAAAAGTGAAAACAGCAAAGGAAAATAATATATTAACGATTTCATTTACCAATGATAGCGATAACAGTATCAATGAAATCACGGATATTAATTTTAAGATAGAAGATAGTAACAAACTAGATGACAGAAATATGATGCCAAATACCTTTTTTCCAAATTTGTTAATGTTGATTGAAGTGCTAGTTTATGAGTACCATCAAGTATTGTTAGAAGACAGTAAGAAGATATAGCTTTAAGTAAATATAGCTTAAGTAAATACAGCTTTAGTAAATATAGGGTATTAAAAACAGTTTACGAAGATATAATTTTAGTATGCAGTTTCAAAGATATATTTTATGAAAAAAATACTGCTTTTTTGCGTATAATATTGCCTGGTTAAGAAACGTGTTTCTAATGTAGATAACACGTTTTTTTCAGGCCCAAAACCATATACACCATAGATTTCGGCTGATATAATGCAGGTAACATCTTGTATGAGATAAAAAAGGAGGAAGTTTTTATGAATCAAAAAATTATGGATGGTTTACAGAAATTTTCAAAAGGTATGTTTATTCCAGTATTAATTTTGCCGATTGCAGGTATTTTAATCGCAATAGGAAATGTGTTTACCAATGCAAAATTAATCGAAGCATTACCATTTTTGAATAATCCTGTAACTACTGGGTTCGGAAAGATATTATCAGGCTCGTTAGTATCTATCTTGACAAACTTAGGAATTATCTTTTGCGTAGGACTTGCAGTTGGATTAGCTGAGAAG
Source organism: Anaerocolumna sp. (assembly GCA_029256035.1). Lineage (GTDB taxonomy): Bacteria > Bacillota > Clostridia > Lachnospirales > Lachnospiraceae > Anaerocolumna. The sequence goes on from JAQSYR010000139.1 coordinate 1,620, forward strand.
AAAAAGTCGGAAGCAGGATTTACCGCTTTACTTGCATTCCTGGTATTTATTAATGCAATGAATAAGTTTATGGACCTAAGAGGTATCTTAGTGGCATCGGATGCACTAAGAGGTTCCGGACAGTCTGTTGTTATGGGCGTTCAGATTTTAGACATGGGCGTATTTTTGGGAATTATCCTTGGTATCGTAACTGCTATGGTACATAATAAATATTGTGAAACAGAATTTAAAAATGCGTTTCAAATTTATGGTGGCTCAAGATTAGTATTTATTATATTAATTCCAATCATTATTTTGTTAGCAATTGTACTTACTTACGTATGGCCATTTGTGCAAATGGGTATTTCAAGCTTAGGCGGCTTTATTCAAAATGCAGGCAACTTCGGAATCTTCCTGTATGGTGCGTTAGAAAGATTATTAATTCCGACAGGTTTACATCACTTGGTATATACACCATTCCTTTATAGCCAACTTGGTGGTATTGCTGAAGTAGGCGGTCAGGTATTAGAAGGATCAAGAAATATTTATTTTGCTGAAATAGCTGACACAGCAGTAAAAGTACTTTCACCATCCGTTGTTTGGGATGCCAGAGGTTTATCAAAAATGTTTGGTCTAATCGGTGCATGTTTAGCAATGTATCAAACCGCAAGACCAGAAAATAAAAACAAAGTAAAAGCAATCTTAATTCCTGCGGCATTTACAGCATTTATAGCAGGCGTAACTGAACCAATTGAATTCTCCTTTATGTTTATTGCACCAGTACTGTTTTTACTTCATGCAGGAATTACAGGACTTGGAATGGTAGCTTTTAACGTATTTGGATGTAGAGCAATCGGACCAAATGGATTTATCGACTTCGTATTATATAACTTACCACTTGGAATTGAAAAAACCCGTTGGCCAATTTATATTGTCATTGGTATTGCTGAATTCTTCATTTACTACTTTGTGTTTAAATTCGTTATTACTAAATTTAACTTAAAAACATTGGGTAGAGAAGTAGAAGGCCAGGAAATGAAACTATATTCCAAGAAGGATTATAATGAGAAAAAACTGGGTGGCAGTGGAAGCACCAGTGATTTAGCAGCAAAAGTTGAAACGATGGAAGAAGGTGCTGTTGTTGTTGAAGCCCTTGGCGGTGCTGAAAATATATTAAAAGTAGATAACTGCTATACTCGATTAAGAGTTGTGTTAAAAAACACAGAATTAGTTGATGAAGTTGTTTTGAAAAATAAAACCGGTGCTACTGCCATTGTGAAAAAAGGCGAGAACGTTCAAGTTGTTTACGGATTAAAAGTAAGTGGTGTAAGAAAAGCAGTAGACAAGGAACTTGGTAGGGATAATAAAGAATAACATGTAGGTGATAAACAGTTAACAATTAGGTAATAAACAGGTGATAAACAGGTAACTGAATGTAGATGGTAGAACACCGGGTGTCCTCTTGACACCCGGTTAAACAGAAAGGCTGATAATACTATGCAGAAATTTATATTAACAATAGCGGGTGGAGGAAGTACTTATACACCAGGGATTGTAAAGAGTTTATTTTCAAAGAAAGAACAATTTCCGTTAGAAGAATTAAGATTATATGATATAGATGGGGATAGACAAGACAAAGTTGCCATAATCGTTAAGCAGGTCGTGAAAGAGTTTGCTCCGGATGTAAAGTTTGTTACAACTACGGATCCTGAGACTGCATTTACAGGCGCAGACTTTATATTTGCACAAATGCGTGTTGGTAAATACAGCATGAGAGAATTAGATGAGAAGATTCCATTATCTTATGGAGTGGTTGGTCAGGAGACTTGTGGTCCCGGCGGCTTGGCATATGGACTAAGAACAATCTTTCCTATGGCAGAATTGATTGATTTCGTAGAAAAGTATGCTAAACCTACCCATTGGATTGTAAACTATTCTAATCCTGCAGCAGTTGTGGCAGAGGCTATGAAGAAGTTAAGACCAAATGCCAGAATTATTAACATCTGTGATATGCCCGTGGCAACTATAAGAAATATGGCAGCAGTTATTGGCGCAGACAGAAATAAATTAGTGGTAGACTATTTCGGATTAAATCATTTTGGCTGGTTTACAAAGGTTACCGTAGATGGCGTGGACCGAACCGATGAAATCAGACAGCATGCAATCAAATATGGCCTATTAGTAGAAGACATGACGAAAGTTGATGCACAGCATTCGGATCCTTCCTGGATTAAGAACTGGAAGAATATACAGTACATGATGGAAATGTTTCCTGAATACATCCCCAATCCATACATGCAATATTATCTCTTAGGCGATTCCATTGTTGAACATTCCAACCCATTGCATACCAGAGCAAATGAGGTAATGGAGGGAAGAGAAAAGAAAATATTTGATGCAGTAGAAGAATTCAATAAAACAGGGGAAGTGGATTTGTCCTCCTTCTATACCGGTGTTCACGGTCAATTTATAGTTGAAGTAGCAATCTCTTTAGCATATAATCAAAGAGGAAGATTTTTGGTCATGGTTGAGAATAATGGCGCTATTAAAAACATCCCCCATGAGGCTATGGTAGAGATTCCAGCTTACATAACAAATGATGGACCGGAAGCTGTTCGAATGGGTGAAATACCTACCTTCCATAAAGCTTTAATTGAACAGCAATATGCAGTAGAAAAACTGATTGTTGAAGCTGCTATAGAAGGATCCTATGAGAAAGCGTTAATGGCTTTAACATTAAGCAAAACAGTTCCTTCTGCATTTGTAGCAAAGAAAATCCTGGATGATTTAATGAACGCGAACAAAGGTTATTGGCCAGAACTAAAATAAGTGAGGTGGCAGACAGTATGGGATTTTTTAAATTATTCGGAAGTAAACAAAAAGAAAATGAAAATGAAAATGAAAATGTTGAACCAGGG
>JAQSYR010000140.1 GCA_029256035.1 Anaerocolumna sp.
AAATAGCATAAAAATTAAATACTATTAAAATAAGAGAAACAGTATAATTATCTGTTTCTCTTATTTTTTATCAACTCTATGGTATATAAATATTATAAAGTTAAAATTAGTAATTTGCAAAAGTTATAACTGTGCTTTCTGCCCCTTTTGTCCCCGCTTGCGGTTACGGACCTTTTTAGCGCTTAAGGTTTTCCCATTATACTCAAAGGTTTCGGTAGAGGATTTTAATACTATAGTATAAGCCACTGTATCATTTTTCTCAAGATCAATAGATTTTACTCCACGACCTGTTTTTTTCATTTCACTAACTTCTTCTAGAGGGAAGCCAAGAGATAACCCTTTTTCAGTTAATAAAATTACTTTTAGATCTCCAGATAGAATTTCTCCTCCAGAGAGCATTACAACATTAATAACTTCATCGTCTTTTTCCAGTTTGGTTGCGCTAATCATGGAGCGGTTTGTCTCAAATTCAACTCCGGAAACCAGCTTAATATAGCCGCCTTTTGTTGAGAATACAAGTTGTGATTCAAATAATTCTTCAAAGGAAGTGTATAAAAGAATTGTTTCCTTATCAAGTTTGCATAGGGTATGAATAAGGACTAGTATGTTTGGATATTCCTTTAGGTTTTCTTCTGAAACTCTGGAATAACTGGAAGTATCTAATGACTTGGTGTATCCAAACCGGTCTATGAGGATGTAAATATCCTCAATTTTTACTTCTTCAATATATTCAGCATTTTCAACATTTAAAAGGAGAGTTCGTCTTGGTACTTGGAAAGTTTTCTTGAATTCTTTTAAGCGACTCTTTATTACTTTATATAATTCATTCATATCACCAAGAATTGCTTTATAAGAAGCGATATTCTTTAGTAACTCCTCATTTTCTTCATGGAGTTTTAGTATTTCAAGACCAATTAACCTACTAAGTGGCATAGTTAAAATTGCTTCTGCTTGTCGTTCTGTAAAGTTAAGTTGAGATGCTTCTCTTTCCGACCCTTTTGTTTTAAATTTAATTTCCGTGGTATCTCCCTGTATTAAGCATGCCTTTGCTTGTTTAATAGAAGAACTGCCTCTTAATATTTCAATAATTAAATCGATTACATCTGTTGCCCGGATTAAACCATCCACAATCTCAAGTCTGCTTTCTGCCTTATTTAACATATGCTGATATTCTTTGGTGTATAGCTCTTCCTGAAAACGAACAAATTCCTGTATCATCATTTTAAGGTTAAAGACTATGGGTTGTTGTTCCTTTACTGCCAGTAGATTTACTCCATAGGTGTCTTCCAGAGGTGTTTTCTTATACAATCCATTTAACAGGTTATCAATGTCACGGTCTTTTTTTACTTCAACTACTATGCGGATACCCTCTTTTGAAGATTCATCTCTGACATCAAAAATCTCATCAAAAACTTTATCTTTCATGAGGGATGCAAGACTTTCCACTAATTTGGTTTTATTTCCGGCAATGGTATAGGGAATTTCTGTTATAATTATATTTTTTCGGCCATTTTCACCATTTTCAACTTCAATCTTTGCTCGGACACGTATCTTCCCTTCACCCGACTCATAAATCTGCTTTATGTCACTGGTATTAATAATACTGCCACCGGTAGGAAAATCAGGTGCTGGAATATACTTCATCAGCTTCTCTATGGTAATATCAGGATTATCCATATATGCAATGACACCGTCAATTACTTCTCCTGGATTATGAGGAGGTATATTGGTAGCCATACCAACAGCAATTCCAGTTGTTCCATTAATTAGGAGATTTGGTATCATAGCAGGAAGAACCGTTGGTTCCTTTTCACTGTCATCAAAGTTAGGTATAAACTCTACCAGCCCTTTTTCAAGATGATCTAATAAAGTCATTGCCCCATCGGATAACCTTGCTTCCGTATAACGCATGGCGGCAGCACCATCCCCATCAATAGAACCAAAATTACCATGGCCATCTACTAAAGGTATGGAGAGAGAATAATCTTCTGTCATATGAACCAATGCTTCATAAATGGAACTATCACCATGGGGATGAAATTTACCCATGGTATCACCAACAATACGAGCACTCTTTCGATGAGGCTTCTTTGGGTCCAGACCTAGCTCACTCATAGCATATAGAATACGTCTTTGCACTGGTTTTAAGCCATCTCTTACATCTGGAAGGGCTCTGGCGATAATAACACTCATTGCATAATCTCTATAAGAATTTTTCATTTCCTCCGAAAAATCCATTTGTATAATATTTTCAATATTCTTACTCATGAAGTCCTCCTAATAAAAACAATATTTTAAACGTCAATTTTAGCATATTTAGCTTCTTCCATAATAAAATTCCTTCTTGGAGGAACATTACTGCTCATTAAAGTGGATGTTATTTCGTCTGCTTCGACGGTATCACTAATAGTAACCTGAGCTAAAATGCGGGTCTCTGGGTTTAAGGTAGTTTCCCAAAGCTGGTTTGCATCCATTTCACCAAGACCTTTATAACGCTGTAAACTGATTATTTTATTGTCCTTTATTTTACGGAACTTTTCTAATTCAAAATCATTAAATAAATACTCAGATTGTTTTTTCTTCTTACTTTTTACAGTAGATTCGTACTCTACTTTATATAAAGGTGGAAGCCCTCGATATATTTTACCCTCTAGAATAAGCTCTGGCATAAAACGATAGAAAAAGGTAAGCAGTAAGGTGCTAATATGGGAACCGTCAACATCCGCATCTGTTAAAATTATAATTTTATCGTAGCGAAGTTTGGTGATGTCAAATTCATCTCCGATTCCACAGCCAAAAGATGCGATCATGGATTTTATTTCATTGTTCATCAATATCTTTTCCAATGTTGCCTTTTCAACATTAATTATCTTACCACGAAGAGGAAGAACTGCCTGAGTTCTACGATTACGGGCAGTTTTTACCGTACCACCTGCGGAATCTCCTTCGACTATGTATACTTCACACTCTTCTGGTTTTTTGGAAGAACAGGAGGCTAATTTACTCCTGGTATCTACGTCAGATAGTTGCTTCATAATGGCAGTTCTGGCTTTATCTCCAGCCTTTCTGGCTGTGTAAGATTTCATGGAGTTTTCCAAAATATTTCGCAGCACTTCCACATTTTTATCAAAATAGCGCTGTACTTCACTAGAAAATACGTCATCAACTGCAGTTTTTGCATCTGTATTGCCAAGTTTCGTTTTGGTCTGTCCTTCAAACTGTGGGTCTGGATGCTTAATAGATATAATAGCAACGATACCATTTCTTATATCTTTGCCATCAAAATTTTCATCTTTATCTCTTAAAATATTTAACTCACGTGCATATTGATTCATAACTCTTGTAAGCCCTGTTTTAAAACCAGTAACCAAAGTTCCGCCATCTACCACATTAATGCGGTTACAGTAGGCATTAATCTGTTCGGAGTAAGAGTTGGTATACTGGAAAGCTACTTCAACTTCTATTTCACCACTTTTACCTTCAATGTAGATTGGCTCCCCATGTAACGTTTCCATATCTCTATTTAGATAGGATACAAAACTTTTAATACCGAACTCTTCCTGATAGGTTACTTCTTCTCCCGTTACCTGATCAATAAAATGAATCATTAAGTTTTTATTTAAAAAAGCAATTTCTTTTAATTTCTTTTTTATTGTTTCAGCTTTAAATTCCACTGTCTCAAAGATAGAGTCATCAGGATAAAATGTAACTTTTGTACCAGTATCACTTTTATTACATTTACCTACAACAGGCAGTAAACCATCTACCAATTCAACAACAGCATGTCCGCCATTTTTATATTCATCGCGATAGATTTTGCCATCACGTTTGACCTCAACAATCATATGTCTGGATAGTGCATTTACAACGGAGGCACCAACCCCATGTAAACCACCGGAAACTTTATAAACGGAACTTCCAAACTTACCGCCGGCATGAAGAATAGTATAGACAACACGTACGGTGGGAATTTTCTTAGTTGGGTGTAAATCTACAGGAACACCTCTTCCGTTATCCTGAATTGTAATTGCACCATCTTTTTGTAACACTATATCTATTTTTGAACAGAAACCTGCAAGATGTTCATCAATACCATTGTCTAAAATTTCCCAAATAAGGTGGTGTAAACCACGGGCACCGGTACTGCCGATATACATTCCAGGACGTTTTCTTACTGCCTCAAGTCCCTCTAATACTACAATCTGACTTCCTGTATATTGTTCCATGTTTTGATCCCTTTCTTATTAATTCTTAATACCCCATGAAACAGAAATTTTAAGCTTCCTTCTGGGGTTACCTCCTAAAAGATAAAAAGCCGTGCTAAATCATAAATTTTGCACCGCAAGAACCTTTTAAATTAGGTCAACGAGGATAGTTTACCATATTATAAGGTAAAAATCCAGTATTTTGCACAAGCATATGTTCGATGATTAAAGAGGTATAATCATATACACAAATCAAAATACACAAATCAAAATACACAAATCAAAATACTTTCGTGCTATTTATTACAACCTATATTAATTTCTCACCAAAGAACCTAATTTTTAAGTGCTTTGGGATAATTTCAACTTCTTTTGTTTTTGCTTATCAACAACCCAGCATACGCCGATACTTAATTCTAAAAGCCCAACCATTGGAACGGCCAGTAGAACCTGAGATACAACATCTGGTGGAGTAACAATGGCAGCAACAATAAAAATAACTAAAATTAAAACACCATGCATACGCTTTAAAGTTGCTGGCTTTATAATCTCAAGCTGTGATAATAGAAATACCACAACAGGCAGTTCAAATGCTGCACCAAAACTTATAAGCATAGTATTCGCAAAGGAAACAAAACTATCAATGGATATCATCGCATCTACAGAATCTAAACTAATACGTTTGAAAAACTGTAAGGTTACCGGCCATAACTGTTATGGGAAAACATAAAACAATAGCACAGGTAAATGCCAGTTTCACATAAACCATAAAAAGTTCGGAAGGACTTAAATATACGATTTCCATGCCTGGATTCAGATTAAGTATGTATTGAATCAGCACTTCCATAAACTGATAGCAAATAAATGCGGCTCCAATATTAACTACAAAAATAATAATTAATCGTTTTCTTAGTTCAGCCAAATGTTCCACCAAAGTATAAGTTTTGTTTGATGAATCCATATTTAACCCCTGCATATCGTAAGACTACCTACGATATTGCCCTTTCTTTCACACTAACCCTTAAGCGTTTTTCTCATCTTGTTTTGGTTCTGCTGTCAGGTTATTTATCTCCTTATTTACATCAGTAGTACCTTTTCTGAATTCCTGAATTGCCTGTCCTAAAGAACGACCAACTTGGGGCAATTTGCTTGGTCCAAAAACAACAAGTGCAATACATAGTATAAGAATTAATTCTACAGGTCCTAATCTTCCAAACATATCAATACCTCTTTCTTTTGATAAATTTTACGAGTTACATCTGAGTTTATTATACAGCAGCTTTTATCTAAAATCAATAAAAACATATAAAAAAACGTTAAATAAATAACAAATATGTATTGACTTATAATGTGACAAAGATATAAAATAAGATTGAACAAAATATTGCACAGGGTATGGTTTGTAAGAAAAAACCAATAGCAACATTTATGTCGAAATATTAAGTAAGACGGGAGGAAATTTCAATGTCGAGTGAGAAAAATGTGGGTATACTTGACAAAAAAATGACAAGGAGACAATTTCTAAAGATTTCCGGAAAAAGTATTGCCGGATTAACTGTGTCAGCAACAATGTTATCATTGTTTGGATGTACACAGGAAGAAGTAGACGAAGGTGCCGTAACCACCTGGGCTCTGCCTCAAGGACTCCTAGTTGTTAATCAAGCAAAATGTACAGGATGTCAAAGATGTGAGTTGGATGTGGTGCATGTGTAGAAGCATGTCCATGGCATATGCCTACTGTAAATCCTGAGACCAAGAAATCAGGTAAATGTATTGCATGCGGAGCTTGTGTAGCAGGCTGCATCAGTGGTGCATTAACTATCGTTCCTTGGGATGATGTAACAGCTGTAGCGCAAGAGATAATATAGGGAGGGTGAAAAATATATGGCTACATATGGTTGGGCTGGTAAAATCCTAAGAGTTAATTTAACAACAGGAAGTACTTCAGCTGAAGATTCAAGCAAATATCAAGATTATATAGGTGGAATGGGCATGGGCTATCGTATTATGTACGAAGAAGTGCCTTTAACAACTAAAGCATATGATGAAGCATCTAAATTTGTTATGGGTGTGGGTCCATTAACAGCTACCGGTGTTCCTTGTTCAGGTAGAATGAATATCTCCTTATTATCTTCATGGTCAAAAGGATATTCCATTATCGATGCTCATATGGGTGGACATATTGGTCCCCAGTTAAAATATGCTGGCTATGATGCAGTAATCGTAGAAGGAAAAGCAGCATCCCCTGTATATATTAAAATAGATGATGCTACTGTAACAATAGAAGATGCAAGTGACCTTTGGGGAAAAGGAACTTTTGAAGCTAATAAATTATTAACAGAAAAAGTAGGAAGAACTTTTGAAACTGCAGTTATCGGACCTGCAGGTGAAAATCTTGTTAATTATTCTACTTTAAATACATCTTTTGGTAACTCAGCAGGTGCTGGTATCGGCGCCGTTATGGGTAGCAAGAACTTAAAAGGTTTTGCAATTCGTGGAACCGGCTCTGTTAAGATTGCTGATCCTGCAAAATTGCTGGAATTAAATGAGTATATGTTAAAAGATTTAATTGGTGCAAATAATAACCACAATGTACCTGCGGTGCCACAAAGCTGGGCAGAATATTCTGCAGTAAGTGGTAAGAATCGTTGGTCTGGAGCTCCTGGACGTACTTGGGCAAAAGCTGAGGGCGGCGCTATCGATATGGGAGAACAACCATGCGGCGATATCAACAAGATTGCATATCGTACTTTAAAAGGTGTATTTGACTTTGGTGATGTTGCTTCTAATTACATCATTAAACAAGGTGGATGTACTTCCTGTCCAATCCGTTGCTATACACAGTATGATATGGATCCTCTTGCTGACTACGATTTACCAACAAAAGTATCCAATACCTGTATGCCAATTCTTTATGGTCAGACATTCTATTTAGATGGAATCAAAGACTTTAAGTATGAAGGCGATGCTAAGATGGTAATTAACGGAGCTTCCGCTCATGCAATGGATGAGTATGGAGTATGGTGTAATTACGGTAACATTTACCGTGAATTTGCATGGTTATTTACCTCAGGTAAATACAAAGAAGTTCTATCTGAAGAAGAATACTATAGTCTTCCTTGGGACTGGGAAAAAGCAGGAGATCCTCGCTGGGCTGTTGAAATTATTCGTCGTATTGCTTATAAAGAAGGCGAATTGTCAACTTTAGGTGAAGGAACTATCGCTGTTATGGAAAAATGGAAATTAGGTAAAGAATGGCTTGATATGGATAATCCATTAAATACTAATATTTCTTACAATGGTTATCCAAAACACCATGGTCCAGATGAAGCAGGTCAGGTAAGTATGTTATTTAACGTAATGTATAACCGTGACTGTATGATCCATCAGTTAACTGATATTACCAATTCCGGAGCACCTTATGAAGTATCAAAGGCTACAATGGAAGGTTTCTTTGGAGAAGGATGCTGGGATAAGCCTAAGGCATGGACTCCAATGAACAGAAACAAAGCAAAATTAGCAAAATGGGCATTTAACGGAAAGCAGTTCCATGATAGTGCAACTGTTTGTAACTGGATGTGGCCAATGACTCAATCACCTTCAAAAGCAAGAAATTATGTTGGTGACTTAGAATTAGATGCTAACTTCATGACAGCTGTAACTGGTAAAACTTACACAAAAGACGAACTTGACTTTGCTTCTGAACGTATTTCCCAGATGTTACGTGTTATGACAGCTATTTCCTTCAATATACATTATGGTGATACCAGCCTGCGTGATACTCATGATGCAATTCCTAACTGGGTATTTGATAAAGAACCAGACTTCAAAGCTTTTGAAGAAGGTACTACAAAGCTGGACCGTGCTGATATGGAACTGGCAAAAGATTATTTCTATGAAGAAATGGGCTGGGATAAAGCAACTGGTATTCCTACCAGAGCAACATTGGAGAAATTCGGTCTTGGTGATATGGCAGATGACTTAGCAGCAAGAGGAATTCTGCCACAATAAATAAAAGGTTAAGGTGATTGCTTATGTTATTCGGAAGAAGAAAACCGGGATTTGTTGATATTCAAAAAGCAGATGAACAAGAAGAAAAGGTTGCAGGTAATAGCGATAAAACAGAAGAGAAACCTGATTTAATGGGTTATCTTTCTTCACTTCCTGATGTGGAAGATGAATTTGAAGATATTGATGATACAAAATCATCTGATGAAGAGGAAGAACTGGAACTTACAGAAGAACAAAAGTTTGCTGAATACATTCGAATCAGAACGAAAGCAACCAATCTTACCAGTTTAACATCTTTGAAAAGTGAAATAGAGAATCTGGATGAAATATTAGAAAATATGAAAACAGATGAAAGCTGTAGTGACATAATATTTACCAAAGGAAACAAAGATATCTATTATTATTCATCTAAATATATGAGTGATAATTATGCAATGATTGCTTCTTTGGTAGAAGAAAAGGATCTTGTTAGAACAATTGCAGAAATGGTTCTTTTTAACAGTAAAACATATCCTGCACCTACCCCTGTAACATATTTTGAAAAAAGTCCTTATTTTGCAACAAAGGCACAAATTGATCGAGCATTGTTGCTTTTATCCATGAATGAGGAGTATAATGATATTCACCATAATTGAAAAGGGGTATTCAAGGATTGTCCAATCATAAAAGAAGTAGGTATACAATTTCTGTGTTTCGTATTCGTAGCAGGTATTGTATGCTAAACCACCTATATTTGGATTGCCTGTATACTGCCTTTTTGAGAAATCGAGAAGGCAGTATTTTTATTTTATACAAGGACTCGAGTGCCAAAAGGTCTTTTGACACTGGAATCATACAAGGAAAGAAAGGTAGGATACAGCATGAAATTAATTAATACCATAGATGCAGTTGGCCATGTTCTATGTCATGACATAACCAGAATTGTAAAAAACGTAGAAAAGGAAGCTGCATTTCGAAAAGGACATGTTGTAACAGAAGAAGACATTCCAGTATTGCTATCCATAGGAAAAGAGCATCTTTATGTATGGGAGAAAGTAGATGGAGTTCTTCATGAAGACGAAGCAGCAGAAATCTTATATAACATTTGTAAAAATGAACATATGACAAGGTCTGAAACAAAAGAAGGAAAGATTGAATTATTTGCTGATTGTGACGGCTTATTTACTGTTGATGTGGAAAGACTGGATGAAATCAATTCCATTGAAAATATGATGATAGCAACAAGACATACAAATTATCCGGTAAAAAAGGGTGATAAATTGGCAGGAACAAGAATAATACCTTTAGTGATAGAAAAAGAAAAGATGGAACAAGTTGAGGAGATAGGTGCAGGAAACCCACTTCTGGCCGTTCACCCCTACAAATTAAAAAAAGCAGGAATCGTAACTACTGGAAGTGAAGTATTTTATGGAAGAATTCAAGATACCTTTACTCCTGTAATTATAAATAAATTAGCGGAATACAACATTGATGTAAGCGGACATATTATTGCCAATGATGAACCTGAGAATATAGTAAATGCAATAAATGAGTTAAAGAAAAGTGGAACCGACATGATTGTGTGCACTGGTGGAATGAGCGTAGACCCTGACGATCGTACCCCTGGTGCTATCAAGGCAAGTGGCGCTAATATTATAACTTATGGAGCACCGGTACTACCGGGAGCAATGTTCGTGTTAGGATATTTTGAGGATGGTACTCCAATTATGGGATTGCCAGGCTGCGTAATGTATGCAAAAGCTACTATTTTTGATTTGGTGTTACCTAGAGTAGCAGCAGGAATCAAGATACAGAAGAAAGATTTAGTTAAAATGGGCCATGGTGGCCTGTGTTTAGGCTGTAAGCCGTGTCATTATCCAAATTGCGGTTTTGGAAAGGGCGTGTAAGAATGGAGCAGATAGGAATTGAATTAGAGAAGGCCGTGGAACTTATACTACACCACGGAGTAGAACAAATCAAAACTCATATCATTCCTGTAATGAAAGCAAATGGCGCAATATTAGCAGAAGACATTTATGCTCCTATAAATAATCCACCCTTTGACCGCTCTCCCTTAGATGGGTTTGCACTACGGGCAGGGGATTCTTCCCATGCATCAAAGAAACATCCGGTTACACTTCGAGTGATTGATACAGTATATGCAGGCGGCTTCTGTGATAAAAGGCTAAATGCAGGAGAAGCCGTAAGAATTATGACGGGTGCTCCAATACCTTTTGGGGCTGACTGTGTCATTCGCCAGGAGGATACAGGTTTTACACCAGGAAAAAGTGAATACACCGTTGAAATATATAGAGAGTTAAAAGTTCATCAAAACTATTGTTTTCTAGGGGAAGATATTAAAAAGGGCCAAATGTTATTAAAGGCAGGAACCAAAATAACATATATTGAGCAGGCAATCCTTTCTTCCGTAGGAATCATGCAGATTGTAGTTTGCCAAAAGCCAAGAGTTGCACTTTTTGTTACTGGGGATGAAGTAGTACCCCCTGGTAGTCAACTTAAGAACGGCAAAATATATGATTCTAACCTCACTCTTCTTTACAACAGACTGAAAGAGTTTCAGATGGAACCTGTAGTAGCTGAATATTTACCAGATCAGCCAGAAATCATTGCAGAAATCATTAAAAAAGTTTCTGAATCTGTAGATATTATAATTACCACAGGTGGAGTGTCAGTTGGTGCAAAAGACATCTTCCATGAAGTTTACCCAATGCTTCAGTTAGAGCGAATCTTCTGGAAAGTTAAGCTAAAACCTGGAACACCGGCTATGTTTTCCATGTATCAAGGAATTCCTATGTTAAACCTGTCAGGAAACCCATTTGCTGCAATTACTACCTTTGAATTACTTGTCAGACCTTTACTGGCCAAATTAAGCGGTGATAAAGGATTAAATACAGTAAGGATAAAGGGAGTATTAGCCCAGCCATTTACGAAAACAAGTGGTGCCAGACGCTTTTTACGTGGGAATCTCATTGAAGGGAAGGTGCATATCCCACCCACAGAGCAACATGCTTCAGGAATTTTGGCATCAATGGCAGGTTGTAACTGTCTTGTAGATATTAAGGCAGGAACTAACCCATTGGATATGGGAAATGAAGTAGAAGTTATCTTACTTGATGTATAATAATTATTTACTTTTAAATCACTATGTGAAAAAAAGCAGAAAGTTTGGTGTAACTATGGATGAAAAATTAAGTCATTTTGATGATGCAGGCAACGCAATAATGGTTGATGTGTCGAATAAGGAAATTACTTCAAGAACTGCCATTGCACAAGGTAAAATTATTGTAAATGATGCCGTTATGAAGGCCATTATAAATAAAGAGGTTAAAAAAGGTGATGTTCTGGGAGTAGCACGAGTAGCAGGAATTATGGGAGTGAAAAGAACCTGGGAATTAATACCAATGTGTCATCCTTTGATGATACAAAAATGCAGTGTAGACTTTCAGGTGGAAGAAGAGAAAAATACCATAACTGCCATATGTACTGTAAAAGTGGAGGGAAAAACCGGAGTTGAAATGGAAGCCCTTACAGGGGTTAATATAACGTTACTTACAATCTATGATATGTGCAAAGCAATTGACAAATCAATGGAAATGACAGACATTCATCTTGTGGAAAAAACCGGAGGCAAAAGTGGAACTTTCCATTATGTATCTGCAAGAATTGGGGTGAATTCGGATGATAGATGAATATGGTAGAGAGATTGATTATATACGTATATCAATAACTGACCGGTGTAATCTGCGGTGTGTTTATTGTATGCCCAAAGAGGGAGTTGAATTTCTACCCCATAGCAAAATATTAACTTATGAGGAAATTATTGTACTTTGCAATTGTTTCGCAGCTTTAGGAATTCATAAAGTGAAAATTACAGGTGGAGAACCCTTAGTACGCAAGGATCTTCCATATCTTATAAGGCAGATTAAGTCCATCCAGGGAATTGAAAATGTTACAATAACAACCAATGGAATTTTATTAGCTGAGCAAATAGATGAGCTGGTAAAGGCAGGGATTGATTCTATTAACATTAGTCTGGATACCTTAGATCCAGAGCAATTTAAGGAGATAACTAGATTTGATTTATTAGATCAAGTAGTTGCCGGCATTAAGAAAGCACTGGAATACCCGGAGATTACAGTAAAAATCAACTGTGTACCCATTCGGCACAAGAAGGAAGAAGAAGCGGTATTGTCCATGGTTGCCCTTGCTAAAGATTCAAGAATTCATGTGCGTTTTATAGAACTTATGCCTATTGGATTAGGAAAGGAACTTTCTGGTTATACCGAAGATAGTATTAAGGATATGATAGAACAAAAATACGGAAAGCTAACTCTATTTCGTAAAACCCTTGGCAATGGTCCTTGTAGTTATTACAGTCTTCCAGGCTTTCAGGGGTACGGTTAACATCGGATGGGTGTCTGAAAAACTGTCTCCAATATTCCGTTGGAACTGACTTAAAACAATTAATGGAGCAGGGAATATCCAAGGAAGAACTGATAGAGGTAATCCAATCGACCATTCAAAAAAAACCAAGATCCCATCAGTTTGGTGAAGTAGAAGAAACTAAAAATGAAGATGAAATTACTTTAGAGGAAAGAAGAATGTCTCAAATCGGAGGCTAAAGAAAGGTAGAGAATAACATGGGAAAAGTAATAGCGGTTTGTATCAGTGAAAGGTAGAGAATAACATGGGAAAAGTAATAGCGGTTTGTATCAGTGAGAAAAAAGGTACACAGAAGGTTAACATAAATGAAGCAAAATTTATTGAAAACTTTGGAATTGAACATGATGCCCATGCAGGAAATTGGCATAGACAGGTTAGTCTCATATCAAAAGAAAAGATTGATGCATTTAAAGCAAGAGGTGCCGAAGTTTTAGATGGTGCATTTGGAGAAAACCTCATTGTAGACGGTTTTGACTTTAAAAATCTCCCCATTGGAACAGTATTTCAATGTAACGACGTAATTCTGGAAATGACACAGATTGGGAAGGAATGTCACTCTCATTGTGAAATCTATAAAAAAGTAGGCGACTGTATTATGCCAAGAGAAGGTGTATTTGCTGTTG
>JAQSYR010000141.1 GCA_029256035.1 Anaerocolumna sp.
AACCAGTCAGCTTTGGCTTCCACCATATTATAATATAGTTTATCTCTATCAAATCCTAAATTTACTTTTGTTGTAGCTTCCATTTCCTCTATTGGATTAGGGTTTATTAAACTATCGTTGATACCATCTAAGAAACCAACCATAAGAGAAAGTGTCGTATTGTATTTAGCTGCTAATTCTTCCACTGTGCCTTCCACTACTGTATCAGGGTCTGCTAATAACTGCTCATAGATTCCCTTCTCTACATTAAAATAATTACCCCAGAATACTTGTCCAGCTTTTTGATTTGTATCAAGAGAGTATGCATATTCTCTCCATTCTTGTAATAAACTCATTTTCTTCATCCTTTCAACATTACCGTTTTATGAATTTCAAAATTTTTTCCTATGTTGAAATTAGATTACACAAGATGCGTAATCTTATTCATTAATTGGATCCCCCCTCCAATTATAATCGTTTCAACAAATTTCAATGAAGCGATTGCGCAACCAACACCAAAGAAAAGTTAAATACTTATCCTCCCCTTTTAAAAGTCGGCTGTGTTCCCCCATAGCCGGCTTTTCTGTATGTTAATCACATTTCTATATTTTATAGGGTTCAAAGATATTTTGCAATAGTAAATTACAACTTACTATATTTTAAAAATCCATGCTCTATGGTCAGTGTAATCATACCCTCTTCATATAAATACTCTACATAACATCTGAGCATACGAAATACCATATCATATTTATAAATGCTCTCAACCTTTATATTAAAGTTCATTATGACAGATTTCATAATATCTTCCAATGTCATATATCCTTCAATTAAATCATAGACTCTCTCTGCTTTATGCCGATAAAATTTAATATTTTCTTCAATTAATTCCGTGATATCACTTACTACGCCTTTATGTGCAATAACATAGCTATGGCAATGAAGTTGGTGGAGTTTCTTCTTGCTTATCAAATCTTCCTTTAAAACAAAGGAATAGGGAATTTTAGAACTGACCATTACTTCCCTTGTAATCAGAGAATCTCCCAGATATGCAACATTATCAGGAGTAATAATACAGATTTGAGCGGAACTGTGCCCTGGGGTATGGAATATTTTAAATAACACCCCACACAAGTAAACGCTAGTCTGCTCCTCTGAAATGATGATATCTGTTTCGCATATCATGTAACCAAAATGCTTCTTTATATCCGATAATGTGTTAGTCTGGGTATTGTAATATGTTTTCAGATTAAAGAGAGAGCTGCAAAGAAAAGCTTCATCTTTTGACATTGCAATAACACAGTTGTATTTCTCTTTAAATGCTGCGTTATTACCAATATGATCTGGATGAGCATGGCTGTTAATAATTCCAGCAATTTTTAAATTGTTCTCTGCTAATATAGTCTCAATTCCTTTTCCTTCACTTATCCATCCGGAATCTAGTAGTACAATTTCATTATCATTTATTTTATAGAAAGGTATGTAGGTCATACCGGTATCAATAAAATACGTATTTCCTCTAACTTTTTCTATTATCATTAAACTGCCTCTTTTCCTTTTATACTGTTACTTCCCCAATTAGGCTGCTGCTTTTTCCTCCATTGCTACGGAGTGACGTTCCGTTGCTCCAAGGATAAACATTGCTAAAGAGGAAACTAAACCAAGGATGAAAATAATTGGCCATACATTACCAACTCCATTCTTTGCAATAAATCCGCCCATAATGTAAGGAGAAATTGCTCCACCGGTACCGGTAATCAGACTAATAATTGCACTAAATCTTCCCCTGTGAGAAATTGGAGTATGATTGGCCAGATAAACACCTATGTTAGTTGCATTAATAATTTCACCTACCGTCCAAATCAAAGTAGACAGAACAAAGGTCCAGAAGCTGGACACAAAGTAAATCATACCAAATCCCACAGCATAAAAGATTCCCGCTATAGTTACATTATAAAGAGGCTTTATCTTCTTCGTCAATATTGTAATAATAGTCGTTAGAAAAATAACCTCAATACAATTTATCATATTAAAGGTTCCAAAATATCTGGCACCAAGATCTTCTCCAAAAATAGCATTCGCCTGTAATGGCATACTAAAATGGGTCTGTGCATAAATAAATGAGAATATGGTATTTAAGATTGCAAATATCAATAATCTTGGTCGACGAAGTAATGCTGCTAACATTCCACCAGATTCAACCTGTTCATCAACACGGGAACTATCCAGTTTTTCTATATCTTCTACCGAAGGTTTGGTTTCTTCTACAAATTTCACCAACAAAACAATTGAAATAAGTGTTGTAGCTGCATCTCCAAGGAATAATAGTTCAATATAATTATTAAACAAGAAACCTGCCACAATAGAGCCGATCGCTGTTCCTACATTCATACCCATATATAATAAGGAGAACGCTGCCTGCCTGTTCTCTGGTCCTGTAAGATCATTCATCATGGCTCCACTGGAAGGCCCAACAATACTATTAAAAAATGATGCAAGAATCAATAACCATGGTACAAACATTATGGTTGAAGGATAATCAATGAAAAAAGCACATGGTATAAAACACAATGCCGCAAGCCCCATAAAAGTTATCATAATATTTTTTCTTCCCATAACATCAGAAAGCTTACCTCCAAGTAAGGACCCTGGTATTTGGATAGTAGAGGCGGTAAGCAGATATAATCCTACCTGTTCTTCTCCCATTCCAATCTTTGATGTTAAAAGTAATGTCAAAAACGGGTAAACAAAATTACCAATAGAGTTAACAACTCTGGAAAAGAAAATAACATATACACTTCTCGGTAGTTTGGCATAAGTAGTTTTAAAATATTGAATATTCATGATTCTCCCCCTTTGGATTGTAATATTATGTCAGATTTTTTTGCTATGTCCTTCCATTCTAGTAGATATATTTATATTTTGCAAGCTATACTTTAGAATAATTCTCTATTCTATTAAATTTAAGAATTCCTTAATTCATAGTTCTGGTATCCCTATCATTCTTTTATTGTATAGTACACAAATTTTCTTTTATTGCATTTTCTTTTGGTTAAAGCTATAATAAAAAAAGCATTTTAATATATGAAATGGGGGTTCCCACATGAAAAAGACAAAACGTATTCTGGCTATCATTGGAGTAGTTTTTTTGCTCTCCATCTATCTTATAACATTAATTGGTGCAATTACTGCCTCTCCTAACTCTTCTGCATTATTTCAGGCAAGTATTTATTCAACCATTGTGGTTCCAGTAATGTTATATGCTTATTTGTTTATTTACAAATTATTTAAAAAGAATGGAACTGATATTGTGAATTCCAACGAAGAAAAAGACAGTAAAAATCATGAATCTAATGCAAAAGAATAACTTAATCTTCTTCTTTTATTTGTTTTAAATATTCATATAATGTTTTTTCATATCCCATATCTGACAGATGATAGAAGGTTCTATCCTTTAACTCATCTGGCAGATATTGTTGTTTCACGTAATGATTCTTATAGTTATGGGCATATTTATAATCCAGACCGTGACCTAGCTTTGCTGCCCCTTTATAATGGGCATCCATAAGATATGCAGGAATGGTAGCTGTTTTCTCATGCTCTACAACATTCATGGCTGCATCAATTGCTATTATGGCAGAATTACTCTTAGGTGCACATGCCACATAGGCTGCTGCCTGGGCTAGTACAATGCGTGCTTCCGGCATTCCAAGCCGTTCCACAGCCAAAGCTGCTGAGGTTGCAATGACTAAGGCATTAGGATCCGCATTGGACACATCTTCTGCAGCACAAATCATAATTCTTCTTGCTATAAAGGTAACATTCTCCCCAGCATACAGCATTCTTGCCAAGTAGTAAATAGCTGCGTCAGGGTCAGACCCTCTCATACTCTTAATAAATGCCGATATGGTATCATAATGGTTATCTCCTGTTTTATCATAACGCACTACTCTTTTCTGAATACATTCACCCGCTACATCCAGTGTTATATGAATCTTACCATCCTGAGAGCGTTCTGTTGTCAATACTCCAAGTTCTATAGCATTGAGAGCAGATCTTGCATCTCCATTAGAGATATCTGCAAGAAAATGAAGAGCATCTTCCTCAATTTCAGCATTATAAGTTCCCATACCCTTTTCTTTATCCGTTAAGGCTCTCCTGATTAACTTTTTAATATCTTCTGTTTCTAAAGGTTTTAATTCGAATATAATAGATCTGGATAATAACGCTCCATTAACTTCAAAATACGGATTTTCCGTAGTTGCACCTATTAATATTATTGTTCCGTCTTCAACAAATGGCAGTAAATAATCCTGCTGGCTTTTATTAAAACGATGAATTTCATCAATAAATAGTATGGTCTTCTTGCCATACATTCCAATATTATCTTTTGCCGCTGATTTTATCAGCTTTAATAGCACGGTATAATAATTTGTCCTTACCGATGATATGACTTTGTCCAACCACTTCTTCTAATGAAGTAGGGCGTAATCTCCCGGCTAAGGGTGACTCCTTTTCCATGGTGTTATTTCTCATATATTCAAATAGGTCCATAAAATCACCTTCCTTAAAAACCAAACTTATATTCGATTCTTTTATTGTATAAAAAATTTTGAAATCAGTCAACAACATCTTAAGGAATCCTTTCAGGCAAAAACATCTTAAAGAATACTTAAGAACTGTTAAGAATGATAAATATTTGCTAATTTATAAAATTGTGTTAAAATATACACGGAAAATAAATGGGTACCTGTTTCATTCAACTCTTAGGGTACCTGGCAATTTATAAAGGAGGTTTTACATGTCTATCCCTCAGGATCTATATAAGAATCAAACTTATGACACCTAAATTTAAACTAAAGAAGGAGAAACTTATGTTAGAATCCTTTAAAACTGTTTATGAAGGCGGCATTGGAGAAATCTCGGAGAAAAAGTCCCGATTTATCGCCACCCTTATACCAGTTGAGTCAGAAGTTACTGCAATAGAATTTATTGAGCAAATAAAAAAGAAATACAAGGATGCTACACACAACTGTTATGCGTATGTCATAGGGCAGCAGGATGAAATACAACGTTGCAGCGACGATGGAGAACCTGCAAAAACCGCAGGCTGGCCTATGCTTGATGTATTGTTAAAAGAAGGATTGCATAACACTGCTGTTGTAGTTACCAGATATTTTGGTGGAACCCTTCTTGGAACTGGAGGTTTGGTACACGCCTATCAGGCAGCGGTAAAGGAAGGGCTTAAAAATTGTTTTTGCAGCCCAGATGGAATTAACTACAGTAGATACCAAGTACACAGATCAGGTTTTAATAACCCTTCTTGTTCCTTCGCAAAAAGTAGGGGAATGTGTTAAAAAAGTGACAGAAGTAACTAATGGCAAAGCTATAATAGAAAACACCGGAACTGTATATTACGCAGATGTTGCCGGTAATATAATGTTATTTGAGACAGGAGAATAAAATGGAAGAAATAATTGTACTAGGTACTGGTAATGCCCAGGCCATTAAAGTGTTTAACACTTGTTTTGCCCTACGTAAGGATAAGGAATATTTTTTAGTGGATGCTGGCGGCGGTAATGGAATACTTAACGCTTTAGACAAAAATCAAATTCCTCTAGAGAACATTCACCACATCTTTGTATCACACGAGCATACAGACCACATTCTTGGTATTCCGTGGATGATTCGTATGATAGGAGCTAAAATGAACCAGGGTAATTATGATGGTAACCTATATCTATATTGCCACGAAGAACTTATTTCTACCATTAAAACTATAGTAACACTTACGGTTCAAAAAAAATTTTATCAGCATTTTAATGAACGAATACTATTTGTTCCACTAAAAGATGGAGATACTAAAGATATCTTGGGAAGCAGGTTTACCTTTTTTGATATAAAATCAAATAAAGCGAAACAATTTGGATTTACGGTTACCTTAACAGATGAGAAGTTGCAAAATACGAATCCTTTCAATAACAACCAGAATAAGCTAACCTTTACCGGAGATGAGCCTTATCGGGAAGGAATTTATGAATATGTACAAGGGACGTGCCTTTTACAACGGGAATTTATTTATTCCAGATGATGGAGATAAAATCTACCTTTTACAACCGAATCAATATTAAACAGAAAATACAGTGATAGAATAAAAAAATTAAGTTATCTGCAAAACCTAATTACCATAAAATGTATATCCAGTGGCTATATAGCAAGTTTTACTTTATTTTATGTTATGAATTTGATATAATGGCAGGATAAAGGAGGTTAATTATGGACTTTAGTAAAAAAGGAACAGCTAAGAAACAAAAACAAATTAAATCTACTTCCAG
>JAQSYR010000142.1 GCA_029256035.1 Anaerocolumna sp.
TTCTAAACTATTACTTTCCCTTCCAAAACAGCAGACCTTAGCGCCTTCTTCAATAATTAAACTTAATAAGTTTGCCTGTTCTTTTTCATTTCCAAGATAAATTGCAGAAATACTGTTATCAAGAATAGCTATATTTTTTGCCTTAGGGTCTTTCTTAAGTACTTCCACTGCCTTCTCTAAGTTTTCGTTGATTCTCATTACCAGAGGACCAAGAGAACCTTTTGCAGCCAGAATTTCATCCACTGTTCCAGTCACCGCCATTTTCCCTTGTTCAATTATACCAATGTTAGTACACATTTGTGCCAATTCAGGTAAAATGTGAGAGCTAATCAATATGGTTTTTCCCTGTTCATGTAATTTCTTAATAATTTCTTTCATTTCAAAACGGGCTCTGGGATCAGTCAGTATGATCGGATAAGTTCACCAGATCAATTAATCTAAGGGATATTTCCCTTGCTTCTTTTCCCTCTATTCCATAGATGGATGCAAAGAATTCCATATATTCTATGGCTTTTAGATTGTCGTAAACCCCAAAAAAATCCGGCATATATCCGATTTTCTTTTTAATTTCCTTAGAGTTAGTTTTTACTTCGTATCCGTCAACATATACTTTTCCGCTGTCTTGACTTAAAAGTCCGGTTATAATTTTCATTGCAGTTGTTTTACCGGCACCATTTGGTCCTACAAAACCAAAGATTTCCCCTTTATTAATATGAAGGTTTAAATTATTTAGAGCAGTAAATTTACCATAATATTTCGTAAGGTCCTTAATCTCTAACATTTTATTTAACCTCCTTCCAATAGGACAGGTCTGGCATAACCATTGGCTTTTCCCTATTGTCCTGTTTTGTTACATATCTTAAGGTAATCTGATTTTGCTGATTAATATAATTGGCTAAGTCAGTTATTTGGTTTTGGGGTAGGAGTTGTTCCTTAGTATGAAAGAGTAAATCAAAGTTTCCTGTTTCAAGATTTAAGGCACAAATATCTCCTTCAAATTCAGCCCAATAGTCTTTCTGACCATATTGATTTCTTTCCGGCAGGTATTCCAGTGCAGTTATGGTATCACTTACCGGAAGTTGATATTCCATGGTAACATCACTGTCAATCATGACAGGTGCCTGAAAACTGCCTGTTTCGAAACCATTTCCATTAGCGCTGTAAAGCTGAATGGATGGCACAAATTCTGCATCCCCCTTTATATGGTCTACCTGAATTGGAATAATCACAGCTCTTGTACCGTAACTGTCAAGGTTAGAGGTTAGTTGCGCTGTCAGCCCATCCTCCTCTACAGTTGGTGAATCTTTCATAAATCCAATAAAATAGTTTACAGCAGAGTTTTTATTAATCTTGGACTCAAGGATATAACGTAACACACTTAATTTACGATTGACTTCCGCATTATTGGTTGTTTCATTACCTGTACCGCCGGCTATCTGGTTAATGATAGTGGAATTGTTAAACAAATCTTCATATACTAGTAATTCCGAATCTTTGCCTTCTGCTAAGATACTAAATCCTCTAGGAAGTTTACCTAAATCCACTACATTTCCATCGATTAGGAGCATGCTGTTTGTTAAGTCAAAATCAAATTTATTGGTTATCTTACCGGTAATTTCATCACCAGTATAACTTAAGTCAGTAATTAATTTATTATCCATAGGATAACTGTTTTCAGACGTATAATAAGTGGGTGAAAATGCAGGCTTATTCTGGACCTCAAGTTTCGTTGTTTCTTTCCCATAATAGATTGCCGTTGTGTACTCTGTGTCTATTATTCCAGTTCTGTAAGGATACCCAGAGTTAAAGAGCAAACTGCTGCTGTCACTTAATTGATAGATTGGATACTGACCATCCAGTGTAATGGAATATTGGTGATTGTAGGGAGCCGTCAGGGAAAAATAAACATTTTCCTCTACCTGATCCTTTTCATTAAATTCTAGCAGCTGGACATACCCAATATAAGGCTCCTTTATTCTGGTACCTGAGCCGGCCATATATATAATTAGCGTAAATGTTGCTGCAAGTACAGGCACAATGATCCAGATTAAGTTTCTTTTATCTAATTTCTTCAGGGCGAGATAAAGGATTGGGCTTAAAGTCAATAAATAGATTCCAATCATAATAATGTATCCACTGATTTTTGGTATATTTTCCATATCTGTATAGGACATACTGGTATAAATATTATAGTTGGTGTATTTCCCGTAAACTTCATCTGTAAGTTGGCGCTGCTTTGTCTGGCTCATGTTTTGTAACACTTCAACGGCAACAGCAGTTCCAAAAGAACTTTGATTCTCTGTCATCCCTAAATCAAATGTAAATAACTGTACCATACCTAATCCCAGGGGACTGCTTTCCATTAAGGAATTGCCTGCTTCCACCACTGTCTGCATGGTTTCATTTAATGTAACATCTAATATTTTTTTCTCAATGCGTTGAATTCTAAGATTATCAATTAAGTTTTGTGCCCAGTCAGATGGCGCATAATCATACAGGTAATCAATTGTCTGTGAATAGGCTGAATTTATGGAGTTTTTACGTTCTTCCAGCATTTTGGAAAATGATTTACGCTCCTCATCATAACTAATAATTTTTTGTTTTAATCTATCCAAGCGTTCTTCATTCAAACCAAAAGAAGTAGACGTAGTAGTCAGTTTGCCTGAATTATTCAGAGGGATACTCCATCCGGTTAATGTTTTATCCCCGTTTTCTCCAGTACCTAAAACAAGGGTACCACCTTTAGCAACCCATTGTTCAATGGCTGAAATTTGTTTTGGTGAAAAATTCTTTGTTTCATAATCATTAATAACAATAATATCCAGCAGGTCAAGTCCCATATAATCATCAGCCAAATTATTATTGTCCAGATAAAAGATTCTCGTAATCTCTGTGTCAAAATAGTATAAGTCTTCACTTCGATTACTTAAGATACCTATATTC
This sequence comes from Anaerocolumna sp., assembly GCA_029256035.1. GTDB lineage: Bacteria > Bacillota > Clostridia > Lachnospirales > Lachnospiraceae > Anaerocolumna. The sequence goes on from JAQSYR010000142.1 coordinate 2,944, forward strand.
ACTTGCTTTTGATAGTTATCAACAGTAATTGGTAATTGATATTCTACAACTGTCTTACCTTTATCATTTACAAGAGAAACAAGTAAAATACCTGTATCATCCATAACTGGAATGTCAAACTGTGCTTCTTCTATGGCTCCTGCTTCTATCTGAAATGTCTGACGATAAGCTGCATTCTCTTGCGTTGTCGGGGTCATTACCTGAAGCCAGCCAGAGAAATCCTCTCCTTGGTTGTATAAATTAACCTTGCCACTCATATATCTGCCAAACTTTGCAATTCCACTATACCCATAGCTGATATTAATAGAAAAGTCCCCAGTCATCTCCTGGGCTCCCATAATTTCTTTTGCGCTTGCATGAATACCACTGGCAGTTTTACTGTCGCCCAGGAAGGCAAAAATAAAAATGCATAGGAGAATGATGAAAATTAATTTCCATTTTCTTTGACTTAAACCCTTCATTTAGCTGTTTCCTTCCTTTTTTTCATCCAATACAACTTCAAATACAGTTCCATCAAAATCACTTTTGGCCTGAATGGTTCCGTTATGGGCTAGAACTATACTTTTGGCAATGGCAAGGCCAAGACCGGTACCTCCGGTTTCACTGGATCTTGAACCTTCCACCCTGTAGAATCGGTCAAAAATATAGGGCAGATCCTCCTCCGGTATCAGTGCCCCATAATTGGTCAACACCAGTGAGAATTTATTCATGGTTTTGATAAGTTTTATCTTAACAAGTTTGCCGTCCTTCCCGTACTTTATGGCATTACTGATTAGATTGGCAAATGCTCTGGCAAGCATGGCGCCATCTGCCTGAACAATAGCGGTTGATAAGTTGGTAGAGAATTCATAATCCAGTCCATAATCTTGAAAACTAGGGTAAAATTCATCTAACAGCTGATCAATTAATTTCACCAGATTAATATCAGTAAATTCCATGGTAACTTCACCATAAGTAACTTTGGTATAAGCGAATAAATCCTCAATTAGTTTCTCTAATCGGATGGATTTATTGTAGGCAATTTCAACGTATTTTTGTTTTGTCTCCTGTGATAAATTACCGTCTTTTGATACAAGATCCAAATACCCAATGATAGAAGTCAGCGGGGTTCTAAGGTCATGGGCTACACTGGTAATTAATTCGTTTTTTCTATTTTCATTTTTCTGGTTATTCTCAATTAGTACATTAATGTCTTCTGCCATTTGATTTAATTTGGTTGCAATGACGGTAAATTCATCTTCATTTTTAATGGGTACTCTGGTATGAAAATCTCCAACTGCAATTTTAGTGATTCCGTGAGAGATTTCTTCTAATACAATTCCAACTACCACTGCAAGAATTACAAGAACTGTGACTGCTCCTTTGCTTAGTATAATGCCCTCAGCCCCATTGATACTATCAGGATAACCAGGTGCAGTATAATTTGCTGAACCGTTGCTTATATTTAAGCTGTTATTTACGCTATTATTAATACTATTATTGATACTATTATTGATACTATTATTGATACTATTATTGATACTATCTCCCAGCTGAGCCTGGTTTGGGGATACTTCTCTACCATTAAATATATTATAAATAATATAAATTCCA
>JAQSYR010000143.1 GCA_029256035.1 Anaerocolumna sp.
TGATTTTGAGAAACCAAAAATTGAAATTGCAGAAATTTCTGAAGATAAAAAATTTGGACGTTTTGTAGTAGAACCTTTGGAAAGAGGATACGGTACAACCTTAGGTAATTCTTTAAGAAGAATTATGCTTTCATCCTTACCCGGAGCTGCAGTCAGTCAAGTTAAGATTGATGGAGTTGTTCATGAATTCAGTGCAATTCCCGGAGTAAAAGAAGACGTTACTGAAATTATAATGAACCTCAAGAGTTTAGCAATTAAAAATACAAGTGAGACAAATGAACCTAAGACTGCATATGTTGAGTTCGAAGGGGAAGGCGTTGTGACAGCCGGAGATATCCAAGCCGATCCAGATATTGAAATACTTAATCCGGATTTAGTTATTGCTACACTGAATGGTGGAACTGGCAGTAGATTGTACATGGAAATAACCATTACAAAAGGCAGAGGATATATTAGCGCTGATAAAAACAAGAATGATGAATTGCCAATTGGTGTAATTCCAATTGATTCTATTTATACGCCTGTTGAACGTGTTAACTTAGCTGTTGAAAATACTCGTGTTGGTCAAATAACTGACTTTGACAAGCTTACTTTAGATGTATATACAAATGGAACATTAGCTCCAGATGAAGCGGTAAGCTTAGCTGCTAAGGTTTTAAGTGAGCATTTAAATTCATTTATTGATTTATCAGAAAATGCTAAGACTGCAGAAATAATGGTTGAAAAAGAAGACAACGAAAAAGAAAAGGTTCTTGAAATGAATATTGACGAATTAGAGTTATCTGTTCGTTCTTGACGAATTAGAGTTATCTGTTCGTTCATACAATTGTCTAAAGAGAGCCGGAATCAATACAGTTGAAGAGTTAACAAACAAAACTTCGGAAGATATGATGAAGGTTAGAAACCTTGGCCGTAAATCACTTGAAGAGGTTCTTGCAAAACTGAAAGAGCTTGGGTTATCACTTAGTGCAAGTGATGATTAACTAAAGCAAAGGAGGGAAACGAAATGGCAGGCTATAGAAAACTAGGAAGAACTTCCAGTCAAAGAAAAGCGTTGCTTAGAAATCAAGTAACGAATTTATTATATAATGGTAAGATCATTACTACAGAAGCAAAAGCTAAAGAAATTCGTAAAATCGCTGAAGGTATGATCGCTTTAGCTGTAAAAGAAAAAGATAATTTTGAAACAGTTACAGTTACTGCTAAAGTTGCACGTAAAGATAAAGATGGTAAGAGAGTGAAAGAAGTTGTAGACGGTAAGAAAGTTACTGTATATGATGATGTTCAAAAGACTATCAAAAAAGACAGCGCAACTCGTCTTCATGCTAGAAGACAAATGTTAAAATTCCTTTATTCTGTAACAGAAGTACCTACAGAAGCTGCTGGAAAGAAAAGAAATACTAAAACTGTTGATGTAACTGATAAGTTATTCGATGAAATCGCACCTAAGTATGTAAGCCGTAATGGTGGTTATACAAGAATCGTAAAGATTGGACCACGTAAAGGTGATGCAGCTATGGAAGTATTAATCGAGTTAGTTTAATCGATTTTATAATAGTTAAATGATAGGAGAGTTGTTTCAATTTGTTGAAACAACTCTTTTTGAATATTATTATTAGGTTTTTGAATATTTAGGTTATTGAATATTATTATTAGGTTTTTAAGTTTTAATAATGGTTTTTTATATTTGACATTTTCATAGGCGTTACAAAAATAACATTGCAATTATTAGCAGAATAAATTACAATGTATAAAGTTACTAAATTGGATTGTTATGCTTTAATTGAAGATAGGTTAACCTAAATTAAAATAGACTTAGAAGGTGCAATATGGGAATTATTAAAGCGAAAAATTTATTATTTGAATATATAAGACGGGATGAAGATGGAAATGTAGAATCCATTAACAGAGCAATTGACGACGTTACTCTTGATGTTAAGAAAGGTGATTTTGTTGCTGTTTTAGGACATAATGGCTCTGGAAAGTCTACCTTAGCAAAGCACATTAATGCCCTATTAGTGCCTACAGAAGGAACTTTATGGTTTAAGGATATGAATACTACAGAAGAAGATAATTTGTGGCTTATAAGGCAATCTGCGGGTATGGTGTTTCAAAATCCAGATAATCAGATTGTTGCGTCCGTAGTAGAGGAAGATGTAGCTTTTGGACCTGAAAATCTGGGTGTGCCTACGAAAGATATTTGGACAAGAGTGGAGGAAAGCCTGAATGCTGTAGGAATGATGGAATATAGAGGACATTCTCCTAATAAATTATCAGGAGGACAAAAGCAAAGAATAGCCATTGCTGGCATTATGGCTATGAAGCCAGAATGTATTGTTCTTGATGAACCAACAGCTATGCTTGACCCAAATGGACGAAAAGAAGTAATTCGCACGGTCAAGGAATTGAATAAGAATGAAAAAGTAACAGTGATTCTTATCACTCATTATATGGAAGAAGTTATTTATGCGGATAAGGTTTATGTAATGGATGATGGGAAAGTAGTAATGGAAGGCTCACCAAGAGAGATATTTTCCAATGTAGAGGAGCTAAAAAAATATCGCTTGGATGTGCCGCAAGTGACTGAACTGGCTTACGAACTTAAAAAGAGCGGACTAGCAATTCCGGATGGCATACTCACCACCCATGAGTTTGTGGATGCAATCCAGAAACTAAGACAGCAAAGTTGGTAAATGGAGGTAATTATGTCAATTATAGTGGATAAATTAAATTATATATACAGCCCTGGAACTGCCTATCAAAAGCATGCCCTAAAAGATATTAATTTAGAGATTACTGAGGGTGAATTTATTGGATTAATTGGTCATACCGGCTCTGGAAAGTCTACTTTTATTCAACATTTAAATGGATTGATACGTGGAACTAGTGGAAGCATTTACTTTAACGGTCAAAATATTTATGATGCTGGTTATAATATGAAAGGCTTAAGAAGTAAAGTTGGACTTGTTTTTCAATATCCAGAGCATCAGTTATTTGAAACCAATGTTTTTAAAGATGTTTGCTTCGGTCCGTCAAATCAGGGACTGGAAGCGCTTCAGGTAGAACTTCGTGCTTATGAAGCCTTAAAAATGGTTGGAATTGACAATTCACTACTAGATGCCTCTCCATTTGAATTATCTGGAGGGCAAAAGAGAAGAGTTGCAATTGCTGGGGTATTAGCTATGAAACCAGAAGTCTTAATACTTGATGAACCCACAGCTGGCCTTGATCCAAAAGGCAGGGATGAGATTTTAGAGCAGATTGCAAAACTTCATAAAGAAAACAAACTTACCATTATTTTGGTATCTCATAGTATGGAGGATGTAGCCAAATATGTGGACAGATTAATTGTAATGAACCGTGGGGAGGTTGCTTTTAATGATACCCCAAGGAAGGTTTTTGCCCATTACAAGGAATTAGAGAAAATTGGGCTTGCAGCACCTCAGGTAACCTATGTTATGAATGAATTAAGAATGCATGGTTTGCCAGTAAGTATAGAAGCCACTACCATAGAAGAAGCCAAAGAAGAAATACTTCGTGTTATGAAACATTAGGGGAAATAGTTAAGTAACAGATTGGAGCTTAAAATGATCAGAGACATAACCATTGGACAATATTATCCTGTAGACTCTCTACTCCATAGACTGGATCCGAGAGTTAAACTAATTGGGACAATTTTATATATTATTTCATTATTTGCATTTAGCAACTATTATGGTTATATTATTGCGGCTGCATTTTTATTTACCGTAATAAAAATTTCGAAAGTGCCTTTAAAGTTTATTTTAAAAGGTTTAAAAGCTGTGATTGTATTATTTATATTTACAGCTACGTTTAATTTGTTTTTAACTCCTGGCAAAATTATTTATGAGCTTGGCTTTATTAAAATTACCATTGAGGGAATAATAACAGCAGTCTTAATGACCATTCGTTTAACTTTTTTGATTCTTGGTTCTTCCTTAATGACCTTTACTACAACGCCAAATAATCTGACGGATGGTTTAGAAAGTCTTATGAAGCCCTTAAATAAAATAAAGGTTCCAGTTCATGAGATATCTATGATGATGTCAATTGCACTCCGTTTTATACCGATTCTTATGGAAGAAACAGATAAGATTATGAAAGCCCAGATGGCAAGAGGAGCTGACTTTGAAACTGGTGGATTGGTAAAAAGAGCAAAAAGTTTGATCCCGTTATTAGTACCACTATTTGTATCTGCTTTTCGAAGAGCCAACGATTTAGCCATGGCAATGGAAGCCAGATGTTACCGTGGCGGTGAAGGAAGAACGAAAATGAAGCCTTTAAAATATAAAGGCCGAGATTTGGCGGCTTTTTTAGTGTTAGTATTGTATATTACGGTTTTGGTGGTTATTAACCGAGTTTAGACAAATGGATAACACCTTTGCAGGGTATACATGTTAGATAAGATTTCCAAGGAAGGTTCACACTATGAAACGTGTAATGTTAAGAGTTGCTTATGATGGGACAAATTATTGCGGTTGGCAGGTGCAACCCAACGGAATTACAATTGAAGAAGTTTTGAATCGTGAACTGACGCATCTATTAAAGGAATCTGTTAGCGTAATTGGAGCAAGCCGAACTGACTCAGGGGTTCATGCAATGGGAAATGTGGCAGTATTTGATACTGAAACACAGATACCACCAGAGAAAATATCATTTGCTCTAAATCAAAGATTGCCAAAAGATATTGTAATACAAGAATCCAGAGAAGTACCAG
>JAQSYR010000144.1 GCA_029256035.1 Anaerocolumna sp.
TTTTTACAATCTTTTTGGTTTCTATATTTGTAATATCCTTACCTTCGAACTTTATTTTACCATCTGCAATGCGTACCATTCCCATTAAAGCATTTAGTATTGTACTTTTTCCTGCTCCATTGGCGCCAACTAAAGTAATTATTTCTCCAGCATTTACCGATAAATGGATTCCCTTTAGAGCCTTAATTCCACCATAGTTTACTTTTAGATTTTCAACTTCCAGAATGCACATTTATTCATCCTCCTTTCCCAGGTAAGCTTCTATAACACTTTTTGTTTTTCTTATCTCTTCCGGATTACCATCCGCAATCAGTTCCCCATGATTTAGTACATAGATTCTTTCGCAAATATTCATTACAAATTTCATGTCATGTTCAATAAGTAAGATTGTATACCCGAAAGCTTTTAATTTCTTAACGATTTCTAATAACTCTTCTGTTTCCTGTTCATTCATACCTGCTGCAGGCTCATCCAGTAATAAGAGTTTCGGTTCTGTAGCCAATGCCCTTGCAATTTCTAATTTACGCTGTTCCCCGTAAGGAAGACTCCCAGGCATTGAAAACCTTACTTCATATAATCCTAGAAGTTTAAGTATTTCAATGGCTTTATTATAACTTTCTTTTTCTTCTTTTCTTTTCTTTGGAGTTTGGAGCAAAATATCAGCTAAATTGGTTTTCCTTCTACAATGCATCCCCATCATAACATTTTCAAGCACCGTCATTCTGGAGAATAATCTTACCTGCTCCATTGGGGCCTATGATCCCCACGATTTCACCTTTTTCAACATACAGATTGATTTCTGATAGAGCCACTAAGCCACCAAATATCTGGGTGACGTTTATTATATTCAATAGTTTATCTGCCATTTTCCGTGCCCCCCATCTCTGCTTCCTAAACCTCCAAAGATAATTATTACAAGCATTTCCTGAGAGGCGTTGTAGGTAAAGGAGGATGGATCAATGTAGGAAATATACTGGGCATAGAATGCCCCTGCAACTCCAGCAATCATAGAAGATATGGTAAATGTCAGTATTTTATATTTTACGATATTAACCCCCATAGATTCAGCGGCAACATCATCATCCCGTATTGATTTTATGGCTAGTCCAACACGGGAATTTACAATTCTTCGTACTATTACAGTTGTTGCAATTACCAAAATCAAAATAATATAGTAATAAGATTTATAACTTAACAGCTTAATGCCAAATATATTAAATTTAGGGATGGCAGAAATTCCAAGGGGTCCATTGGTAACTTCCATCCAGTTTAACTCTACTAATCTCATAATTTCGCAAAATCCCATTGTTACTATGGTAAGATAGTATCCTTTTAATTTCAGTACTGGAAGTCCTAAGAGGAAACCAAAGATTCCTGTCACCAGCATAGCCCCTAGAAAAGCAATTCCACTGCCTAGAGACATGTTCTTCGTCATAATGGCAGCAACATAAGCTCCAATCCCCCAAAATGCTGCATTACCAAAAGACATTTGTCCCATATACCCTGTCACAAGGTTTAATCCTAAGGATAACATTACATACATAAGTGCTAGAATAGATAAACGCATCAAATATTGGTTGGTAATGATATATGGATATGCTATTGCCATTACTATTAATACGGTTACTATTTTATTCTGTTGTAGCGCAATACGTTCTAGTAAAATATCTAAGTTCTTCTTCATAACATCCTCCTACATCTTTTCTATTTTTTGTTTTCCAAAAATTCCACTTGGTTTTATTAGCAACACCATAATAAGGATTATAAATGCGATTGCATCTCTATATCCAGAACTCAAATAGCTGGCTCCTAACGTTTCGGCAATACCAACGATTAACCCTCCAATCATCGCGCCTGGAAGTGAACCAACACCACCTAATACTGCTGCAGCAAATGTCTTCATTCCAACCGAGAATCCCATTGTAGTATCAATTGTCTGATAATAAGAACCTACCAAAGTACCTGCAATACACGCTAGAAATGCACTAATAATAAATGTATACGAGACAACCTTTTTAACATCTATCCCCATAAGTTTTGCAGCTGCCATGTTTTGCGCCACAGCACGCATTGATTTACCCATTTTTGTTTTATACACAAGGAGCGAAAAAATAGTCATTAGTAAAAAGCTTGTTATTAAAATGATAATCTGTGTCCAGGAAATAATTGTATTTCCTATTGTTATTTTGCCGTAATCAAAAAAGTTAGGAAAAGACTTTGTCTCTGTTCCAAACCAAATTTGTATTGAATTATCAATAATAGTACCTATCCCTAAGGTGCTAATGAGTCCTGCCATACGTGGAGCATTTTTCTTTCGAAGCAATCGTAATCCGAAAAAGTCTACTAAAAACCCAACTAAGCCTGTAATAAGCAAACTAATGAAAAAAGCGATTAAGAAGTTTCCCTTCAAAGCCAGATACACAAGTAATGTAAGATATCCTCCTAGCATATAAACAGAACCATTTGAAAAGTTAATTAATTGTAATACTCCAAATATCAGTGAATATCCAATTGCAACTAATGCATATGTACTACCTATAGTGATGCCATTTACTAATTGTTGTAAAAACATTTCCTTTACCTCCTATAAAAAAAAAATGGTACTGACCTTCGTCAGCACCTATGCTTCTGATGTACATAATATCCATATTTTCAAATTTGTCAATACCTTTAAGCTAAGTTTTGAAATTTTTATTTCATTTTTGTATTTTTTATTTCATTTTGTATTGACAAGTGGAATTTCATTTGCTAATATGAGTCAAAACAAAGACGTTTCCCCAGTGGAAAGCGTCTTTTTTATTTCGCGAAATTTTTTTCTAAACCTAACCTTGTATTTGAAATTTGAAAGGAGTACTTTATGATTAAAAAATGTTTAAAAACCCGCATTACCTCATTTGCTTTAGCTACAGGATTAATATTAACCTCTTTAACCGGCTGTAGTTCTAGTTCTTCAGCTAACCAGGACGACAGTGACGTATACAAATTTGCTATGATGGCTCCTCTGACAGGTGACGCCGCACAATATGGTCTCACATATAAAAATACCTTAGAGATTCTTGTGAATAAGGTGAATTCAGACGGCGGTATTAATGGCAAACAGATTCAAGTAGATTATTATGATGATAAGAAAGATACAAAAGAAGCACTTAATATTGCAAATAAAATCGTGGCTGATGGTAACTATATTGGAGTTGTTGGTAGTCAGACATCTTCCTGTTCCATGGCTGCAGCTCCTGTTCTTCAAGAATCCAAAATACTTATGATTTCACCGCAAGCTTCAAACCCTAACTTTACACTCTCCGGCGACTACATATTCAGCTTACAGCTATCCTCTTCCTATGAAGCAGATTTAACAGCAAAACTTGTTGTTGAGAATAACAGCTTCAAGAAAATAGCAGTTATTTATTCTAATGATGATTGGGGGGTTGGCGTTAATGATGAATTTACTTCTTATGTAGAATCCCTAGGTGGCGAAATTGTTGCAAATGAAACATTTATTTCAGGACAAACAAAGGATTTTTCACCCTTAATCTCCAAGATGAAAGAAGCACAACCTGATGCAATCTTCATTGCAGCTTTATACTCAGAAGGTGCACAGATCCTTCAGCAGTGCAAGAATTTAGATTTTAATGTCCCTGTTTTTACTACTAACACCTTATATAAACAAGAATTCTTAGAACTTGCTAGTGATAATGCTGATGGTATCTTAATGTTAAATTCCTTTGAACTTGATAATCAAAATGATAATTATTTATATTTAGCAAATGAATATTTAGAAAAAACGGGGAAACAGGTTGATACTTATGTGACTCAGTCCTATGATGCACTAAAGTTAATGTTGGATGCCCTTGAAAATGTTGGAGATGATACCTCCGCAATGAAAGACTATATTGCATCGGTTAATAACTATGAAGGAGTGTCAGGAACCTTCTCTTTTAACGAAAATAGAGTCCCAATTAAGCCAGAGTATGTATTTACTATTGAGAACGGAGAATACGTTCAGATTCCAGATTTGGTTATTGTACAGTAGGAGGTCAAATGAAACTTAATCTTTCAAACTATCCATTGACTGATAACCACTGCCATCCCTTTCCTCTAAATCGTGAACCTGTTGATTTTGAACGAAATATGTGCATTGGGTTATACCCAGTCAAATCAGAAAATATGAGAAATACTTTGTATTTTCATATGATGATCAATGAATTAAGACGATTTTTTAATCTTGAAGAATCCGTCTCAATAGATGAGGTAATTGCTATCCGAAATAAAAATGCCCGTGAAAATCGTGATGCATATGTGAAATCATTACTACAGGATGCCGGTTACACTCGCCTGCTCGTTGATTACGGCTACCCCATCAGTCAAAAAACATTAACATCTGCAGAATTAGATGAATTCAAAAGCAACGTATCCGAAATGGATGTAAAATCAATTAATCGGATTGAATGGGTTGCTAATCGCCTGCTATTACAAGAATTATCATTTGATAAATACGATGAATTACTTGTGACAGAAACAAAAGAGATGATTAAGTCACAGAATCTAGTTGCTTTAAAATCAGTAATTGCATATTTCACCGGATTAGAAGTGAAAATACTCCCTATGAATGAGGTAAGAATAGGTTATTATTCCTATTTAGCGGACAAATCAGATAGGTCATATGAGAAAATAATACGCGATTATACTTTTATGAAAGCTTGTGAAATCTGTAAAGAGCTAGATATTCCACTTCAAGTTCATGTACTGATACATGGCAGTTATCCTTATTTAGAGGAGCTGGGCATGATATTAAACCATTACGATAATTTATATGCAGATATTTCTTCCCTAGTACCATATGCAAGCATTGCAGCTGAGGATAAATTAAAGAAACTTTTTGAAATGGCTCCGCTAAATAAGGTGTGCTTTGGAACCGATGGAGCTGGCATTCCTGAACATGCATGGTTTGGTGGGGTTTATTTTAAAAGAGTTTTAGAAAACTTTTTAAATGAATTAATTGACAAAAAATATATCTCTTATTCATTTGCAGAGCAAACAGCTAAAAACATTCTTTATGACAATGTAACAAAGATATATAATTTATAGAGCCAGTACAGAATTTTATCCAGATATACAATTTATAGAGCCAGTACAGAATTGCATCCAGATATACAATTTATAACAATTAATTGTAATAAAAAAATAAATATGATATAGTAGGGAGTATATAATACTTCCTACTATTAAGATACGAGGTTATAAAATGGCTGAAGAATTTCTTATTAAGATTGATAATAAATATAACGAAATGACAAAAACCCAGATGAAAACCGCAGATTATATTATAAAAAACTATCTTCAACTTCCATTTATGTCTGTCCAGGAAGTTGGCGCTGCTGCCTCTGTTAGTCCTGCTAGTATACATAGATTTTGTATCTATCTTGGATACTCAGGATTTTCAGAGTTTCAGAAGGAAATACAGGTGTATCTTCAAAAAACATATACAGAAGCGGAATCCGCCGAGTACAATGCATGGAATGACTTAGGCACCAGTGTACTTAAGAATCAGATTAATACCAACCTGCAAGTCCTCTCAGAAATGTTTACGGAAGAATTAGAAGCTAATTTTAATAAGGCGGTTAACTTAATCTTAGCAGGCAAACGAATTTATATTATTGGTCTAAGAGCTTCTTATGGGTGTTCTTTCCTCCTTTATTATTTATTAAAGGATTATATGAATAATATAACAATTCTAACATTGGGTGTTGATGATATTTATGATAGAATTTCCTCAGTCTCTTCTGATGATATACTAATTTCTATGGGATTTAAACCTTATACAAAGTATACTGTAGATATTATTCGTTATTTCAAAGAGTATAATGCTAAAACCATAACCATTACCGATGTATACAGTTCACCCTTATCCATCTATTCCGATATTAGCTTAATCCCTGGAAATACGACACATTCTTATGGTTTTGTCATGGCTGTCACTATCGTTAAGGCCCTCTCTGTTTCCGTACTTCAGAAGTTAAGCTCTGCTGCCATGGAACAGTACACTGAAAAACAGGTTATTTTAAAGAAAAACGATATATATTTATAGTAAGGGGAATTTTTAGTGACTTAATTTGCTGCTCTGTAATTAAGTCATTCTTCAACCATTGATTAAATACCTTGTACGCTGTGTATTTATTTTTTCCAGTGTTTATTTACTATACAGAATAAAAACACGCTCTCTTCCATCCCATAATGTGGGCTGCTCCGGCTA
>JAQSYR010000145.1 GCA_029256035.1 Anaerocolumna sp.
CATAGTGTGCATGTGGAGACCGTTGCATTACTTTGCAGTAAAACCAACTGTCTACATTAATAAAATAACAGCTATAATTTAGTTTGCCTACCATATGCCAACGTTATTATTTTGTGGTAGGCAAACTTAAATTAACTGCACTCTCAAATATACCAACTGTCATTTCTGACATTTTTTCTGTGGCATTAACATACGTGTCCATTGTAGTAGCAATACGCGAGTGACCCAATCTCTTTTGCACATCTTTCATATTAGCACCGCTTTCAATTAATATGGTTGCATGAGTGTGTCTTAATGAGTGAAAATTAAACTGTATTCCAAGGCCATAATTTATTACCCTCGAACAATATCTTGATAAATCAGGATTAACAAGTGTGCCATTTTCTTGTGTGCAAATAAATTCTATGGCATCATCGACAATCTTGTGTTCCACAGAATTATCAAGTCCATATATATTTAAATTTTTCCGTTTATAATATTGCATGTAATAGCAACCATACTTTAACCTATTCTCTAATTGCCATTTTCTATGCTTTTTAAGTGCCTCTAACAGCGTATCACCTATGGGTATTTCACGATATGACGTTGCTGTCTTTGGGGTCTCCAGATACCATTTTTTATCCATATGTTTAACTAAAATTCGCTCAATTTTAATCTTTTTATTATCTAAATCGACCATGTCCCATGTAAGCCCAGTGCATTCAGAAATTCTTGTTCCTGTATAGAAACAGATCATAAGAATAATGTAATATTGGTTGCTATATGGGAATCTTTCAATTATGGTGTTAAATTCTTTTGCTGTGATTATTTTATGGTCCGTATCAGCTTTCTTGTGTGGGCACTTAGGAAGCTTAACATACATCATTGGATTTATTTTTATAAAATGGCCAGGCTCTACAGCATAAAAAAAAGAACCGGACAATACACCGTGTATATTACTCAAATAATTTTTGCTAAGTCCGTTAGAATATAACTTATTTAAATGTTGTTGCAATATTTGCGAAGTGATAGAGGTTAATTTATATTGCCCCAAATACGGCTTTATGTGTATATCGATAATGGTTTTATATATTCGTTGTGTATTTGGCTTGCATTCAATAGAGACATAGTTACTGTACCAATAGTCAAGGTAATCAGATAGCGATATTTGACTTGGTTCAAAAAACATACCTGCGTTGTTGTATTCTTGTAATGCATTTCTAAGCGCTGCTTCCGCTTCTTTTTTTGTTCTTCCACCAACGCGCTCAATGCGTTTACGCTTTCCATTTATTTCTGCAGCTTCGAAAGAGTAATACCATTTTTCCCCTCTCTTCCTTATATGACCCTCCATAATACCTCCTTGAATTGTTATTTTTTATTGTTACGCATAAAATTTACAAAATTAATAATGCTAGAGATTTCATCCTCTGTTAGCTCATTATCTTTAATATCTAATTTATCCAGAGCCTTGTAGAGAGATGGTGTTTTAACATCATCGTTACGCTTGTCGGTCCATCCCATTAAATAAGCAGGGGTACTTTCCAATGCATAAGCTATCATTTCGATTTTATCAGATGGAATATTAGTAACAATGTTGTTTTCGTATTTGTGAATTGTTTGCTTCGTTGAATCAATGTGTTTTGCAAGTTCCTCCTGAGTTATTTTTTTCTCCTCTCTCAATTGTTTTATTCTGTCCCCTATCGTCATGGTTGTTCTCCTTCTTATTTAATGTAAATTTATGTGTATATTATATCATATTAATTATATAAGTCAACAAAAAAATAACTTGACAAGTTACTATATGGTGATATAATAAAAAGTAACTTAATAAGTTACAAAATTCAAAGAAAGGAGACACCAAAATGGTAAAAGTAAACGAATTGCGCGGAATAATTTATAAAAATGGATTATCACAGTGCAAAGTAGCAAAAAAACTCAATATTACTCCTCAAACATTTTATGACAAAATGAAAAAGGGGGTCTTTGGAAGTGACGAGATTAGCATAATGATTAAAGAGTTAAATATTGATAATCCGCTGGATATTTTTTTTGCAGAAGAAGTAACTTAACAAGTTACTAATTGGAGGTGGCAATATGGATGATACATTGTATACAGTCAAAGAAGTTGCGAAGATCATACGCACAACTCCAGCATATGCATATGAACTTGTAAAAAAGGGTTATCTTCCAGCTTTAAGGCTTGGCAGTATAAAGGTTAGAAAACAAGCATTATGCGAATTCTTAGAAAAGAACGAAGGATATGATTTATCAGACTTAAACAATGTTAAAAAAATGCAATACATAGAAACAGAAACCTAAAGTTTAATAAATAAGGAGGACAAGCTATTGAATATTGAACAGAAAACAATAACTTCCATGGAAGTAGCAGAAATGGTAGGTGATAAATGAAAAGCATATATGTAATTGAAAATGAAAATGGACAGGTTAAAATCGGAATTTCACAAAACATTGAATCAAGAGTTAAAACACTTTCAAGACAGGGTGGGTTTGTTGTCAAACGTTCATATCAAACCGAAAAGTGCTCTAATCATTACAACTTAGAAAACATCATACATTGTTATTTGAAAGATTCAAGAAAGATTGGCGAGTGGTTTGATGTTAATTATGACGATGCAGTTAATTTAGTTAAAAGTATGTTCTCGCTATATGCAAAGTTTGAGGACACAAAGAAAGACTTCTCTGCTATGGCAGATAGATTCATCGACAAAATAATCGAATTAAGTTAGGAGGAATTTTATTTGAATAATCTTGCAGTAACAGAATTTAAAGAAACAAGAGTTTTAACAACTCAACAATTAGCAGAAAGCTATGAAACAGATAGCAAAGTGATTTCGAAAAATTTCACAAGAAATCAGGATAGATACCAAGAAGGAAAACATTACATATTGTTACAAGGCGAAGATCTAAAAGAATTTAAAACAAATCGTCAATATGACGAATCGTTACTTCGAGTAAATCAGCTTTACCTATGGACAGAAAAAGGAGCTTTTCTTCATGCAAAATCATTAAACACAGATAAGGCATGGGAAGTATACGACGAATTGGTGGAAAGTTATTTTAAACCAGTTAATATATTTGCCGAATTAACAACAGAAATGCAAGCCTTAATCGACAAGTTAGAAAATAACATGGTGATTGATTATGGTCAGCAATTGGTATTGGAAAAGCTAGTAAACAATGTCGTGGTTACTGTTCTAGGAGGAAAAGAAAGTAACGCATATAAAGAAGTATCTAAAAAGGTATTTTCTGAATGCAACAGAGATTTAAAAGACCATTTTAATGTGAACAGTAGGAATAATATACCTAAGCTAAAATTTGAAGAAGCATGCGTCTATATCAGAAGATGGCAACCATGTACTAATACAAGGATACTTATTGATGATGTTAATAAAATACGCATTGGGCGAATGATGGCAGTAATGATGATGTTTTTGGAATAACGTTTAATGAAACCTTAACAACATCAAATCCATGCAGCAATTTAAATCATTGTGGAACGTATGACATGTGCAGAGAACAATTAGAACTAGCCGATTCAGTGGAGGGCAAGCCATGATAAAACGCAATCTAAAGTATTTCTTCGGCTTTACTGGTTTCTTATCCATAACAGCTGTAATTGGCAGGCTGGGAAACCTAGAGCGAGACCTTATAACGCCACTGAATGCAATATTAAGCTGCATCGTGTTGTTTGCGTTTGTCGGATTAAGTTACATATGTTATAAGGTTTTAGATTCAATTTATGACAATTAGAAAGGAGCGTAGAAAGTATGGATAATATTAAAAAAGCAATCGAATTGGCATTGGCAGAATTTCAAAAAGAGAATGGGCCCGATGCAAAACTGGAAGATGGAGACGAATTTGCAACAATACTCAATGATGGTGTACTGATCATTGGCATGGAGGATAGAGAAGCAAAAATCAAATTTCTGCTTGGCAAACCATATTTCGTAGATTTTTCAACAGGGCTGATAAAAGATGAAGTAGAAAACTAAAAAGACTCATAGGTATGCCAGTACCAACGAGCCAATAAGAAAACAATCAATCAAATTATAAACCAAATTAGGAGGATATGCAAGATGGCTAACAAAATTCAAATAAAAAGATTTTTAGAAAGAAAGCAATTTGAAGCTATTGAAAAACTAGAGAAAGAAAGTGAAGAAAAGCAAAAGCAAGCAAAAGAAGTGTTTTTCGAAGTATACAAGGATAAATTCATTGATATAAAAAATAAACTCACAACTACTTTGGTTCAGTATGATGTACTAACTAAATCCATTGAGGAGTTAGGACTTGCTAGCTTTGGCAATAAGTACAGCAACCCAAGGTATTATTTTAACGAAATTATAGATAAGGTTTCAATTGTCAACCTCAAAAACCATTACATCGACATTAAAGAAGTTGCGAATATTAAGGCAAATTATGATAAAAAAATTAATGAGTGCAACCAAGAATATAGCAATTTAATAGCTTTGTGCGGTGCCAATAATGTCAAGGATGGTCTTGAAATATTAGAAAATCTAGGTTTCAATATTGATTCAATTGAGGTAAAGCAAGAGCCAACCGAATTAGTAACTAATATTAATGCTAAGAAACTTTTCATGTAAGAAATATGAAATTTATAGAATGTGAACACTGTGGTTCATCTTTAGACTTCGGAGAAAAGTGTAATTGCTTAGAAGAAAAGGAATTAAATCAAAAAGAATTATCTTCACTAATGGAAGAAGAACAAAATGGTCAAATCAAATTAAAAGACAAGGAGTAAATTATGAAAGTTTATATAGCAGGACCTATTACTGGGGTTTTTGATTATCGTAAGAATTTTGCTAGAGCAGAAAGAAAAATTGCTGCACTTGGTCATATTGTACTTAATCCATCTTTTTTTTGCCAAGCGGATTAAAAGATTATATGCCTATCTGTAAGGCAATGTTGGATCAATCAGATGCAGTTTATTTTTTATACAATTCAGATATAAGCGTAGGAGTAAAAAGAAGAACACATATATTCTCGACAATTAGGTATAAAAATACTATTTGAAGAATCAAACTTTGCTGAAAAAATGCTCCCGTTTTCTTAAAAAGTAATTATCACTTAAAAACTTCAACAAATACGCTTAATCAAAGGCTTATATTAAAAAAACAGAGCGCAATATAATATTACGGTTATATTGCAGACAAAAAGGGGGTAAATAATTGAATAAAAATGAGTTACAAAAGAGTTTAGATGAATTTTTATTAGATTTGAAATACGAAGAAAAAGCTATTAATACCCTTATTCGTTACAAATGTAACATCCAGGCATTTATAGATTATCTGTCAGAAGATGAGCTGATTAATAAAGATCATGTGCTTGCATTTAAGAAGCATCTCATAAATAACAATTTTAAAACCTCCACTATAAACAATTACATTGTAACGGTTAATAAATTTCTAAAGTGGATTGACTTACAAGAGTTTGCAGTTAAGCAACTAAAAAAGCAAAGAAAATACAGTTTAAACGAAATGCTATCTATTGTTGATTATAAGAGATTATTAAGAGCAGCAAAAAATAACAATAGAATGGACATGTACTACATAATGAAAATATTAGCCATGACCGGAATAAGGATATCAGAACTACAGTTTTTCACGGTAGAAAATATTAAATCCAATTTTATTCGCGTGAATAACAAAGGTAAAGAAAGAACAGTTCCTGTAAGGCAGGACTTATCAAGGGAATTAAGAAAGTACTGTAGAGATAATCGTATTCGTGAAGGTTATATATTTAAAGGACAAGTTAAAGGTAAAATGCCTAATAAATCAACGATATGGCGAAACTTGCAAAAGTTAGCCGGTAGGGCAAGGGTTAAAAAAACTGTAGTACATGCACATAGTTTTAGACATTTATTTGCTAAGTTATTCCTCACCGAGTTTGGCGGAGATATAACCGAACTAGCTGATATCATGGGGCATAATTCACTTGAAACTACGAGAATTTATACCAGATCTACTGATAGAGAAAAATTAAAAAAGATGGAAAACATCAAATATTAATTAACGTATACCGAATTAAGCGCATCTTAATTCTATACATAAATTGTGTAACTTGTAAACAAATCTCTAATGCAATGACATATCACGAGTATAAGCCAATTTACCTCTTTATCCCACTGCTAAGCCAAGTAGTGGGAAGAAAGGAATGATATGAAATATAAATTAAATAATTTAGAAAATAATTTTGTAGAGGTTGGTGATTAAATGGCAGAAGTTAAATGGATAAGAATAAATACTGATATGTTTAACAATGCAAAAATTAAATACCTTAGAACATTGCCAGACGGTAATAATGTAATACTTATTTGGGTTATGTTGCTAACCATTGCAGGCAGGTGCAACTCAAATGGTTTTATATTTCTGACAGAAAATATACCATACACCACAAAAATGCTATCAGATGAACTTGATTTCGAAGAAAATACTATAATTCTTGCATTAAATTCATTAGCATCCTTAAATATGATTCAAAAAAAAGAAGAATCTATATTTATCACAGGGTGGGAAGAGCATCAAAATATATTAGGGCTTGAAAAAATTAAGGAACAGACAAGAAATAGAGTAGCAAAACACAGAGAAAATCAAAGGGTTATTGATAGTAACGTTACTGTAACGTTACCTGTAACGCAATGTAACGCAACAGATATAGATAAAGATAAAGAAGTAGATAAAGATATATATAAAGAGAAAATTAACTATCAGCAAATAGCTGATATGTATAACGAAATTTGCATTTCGTTCCCAAGGCTCACTAAAATATCTGAAGCACGCAAAAAAGCAATTAAAGCCAGGCTCAATACATACACCGTAGAAGATTTTAAAAAGCTGTTTGAATTAACTGAAAAAAGTGATTTTTTAAAAGGTAAAAATAACCGTAATTGGAGTGCGAATTTCGACTGGCTGGTTAAGGACAGTAACATGGCAAAGGTACTAGACGGTAATTATGCAAACACATCTAATAATCAAGGTAACCAAAAAACACTTAATAAAAATATTCATAACTTCCCGGAGCGAGAATATACCGGTTCCGACTACGAAACAATGGAACAAAAATTATTAAACAGGGGGCGATAAATCAATGGGAATAACCAA
>JAQSYR010000002.1 GCA_029256035.1 Anaerocolumna sp.
GATACAGCAGGTGTTGCTAAGAGAAGAC
This sequence comes from Anaerocolumna sp., assembly GCA_029256035.1. Taxonomy (GTDB): domain Bacteria; phylum Bacillota; class Clostridia; order Lachnospirales; family Lachnospiraceae; genus Anaerocolumna. The sequence continues at coordinate 29 of JAQSYR010000002.1, forward strand.
AGGCTCGTTCCAAATACGGAGCAAAGAGACCTAAAGAAGCAAAGAAATAATTCAGTTTCTTCACTAATCATTAAGTGCCGGGTTAATTTTTAGATTCAGATTATAGATAAATACCGTCGGGTTGCATTTTATCACCGCGAAGAAGAATTTTGTCAGCGTATTCTTATTTTTACATAAGAGACGCTTTCAGATATACGGAATAGATTTGAGAAAAAAGTTAAACTGTGCGCGAACACAATGAAGTATGAGTAAAATTGCTCGTACTGCCCCATAATAAGAGGGGTATGTGAGTACCGAAGATTTAAGAAAAACTTATTGAATCAAAATTAAATTGAATGTATCATTCAATAAGAATTATTAAGGAGGGAAGCAACGTGCCACGTAAAGGACATATACAAAAAAGAGATGTATTAGCAGATCCTATTTATAACAGCAAGATTGTTACGAAGCTTATCAACAACATTATGTTAGATGGCAAGAAGGGTACTGCACAGAAAATCGTATACGGTGCATTCGATAGAATAGCTGCAAAAACTGGTAAAGAAGCAATTGAAGTTTTTGAAGAAGCTATGAACAACGTAATGCCAGTTCTTGAAGTAAAAGCAAGACGTATCGGTGGTGCAACATACCAGGTACCAATCGAAGTTAGACCAGATAGAAGACAGGCATTAGCTCTTCGTTGGCTTACTTTATATTCTCGTAAAAGAGGAGAAAAGACCATGGAAGAAAAATTAGCCAATGAGCTTATGGACGCAGCAAATAACACTGGTTCATCTGTTAAGAAAAAAGAAGATATGCATAAAATGGCGGATGCAAATAAGGCATTTGCTCATTACAGATGGTAAAATTTTTACCATAAGAGTGCAGTTTAATTAATGAGAAGCGATAGCTAATCATTTACAAGTTGTTATTGATATAGCCTAATTACTTCTTTCATAGAAGTATTTAGGTGAACCATATTGAATAAGGAGGAATTTCCTTGGCTGGAAGATTATATCCGTTAGAGAGAACTAGAAATATCGGTATTATGGCTCATATTGATGCTGGTAAGACAACTCTTACTGAACGTATCTTATACTATACCGGTGTTAACTACAAAATCGGTGATACTCATGAAGGTACTGCTACCATGGACTGGATGGAGCAGGAACAGGAAAGAGGTATCACAATTACTTCAGCCGCAACAACTTGTCATTGGACACAGGAATTCGAACACAAGAAGATACCTGGAGCATTAGAAAACCGTATCAATATCATAGATACACCGGGACACGTTGACTTTACAGTTGAAGTTGAGCGTTCTTTACGTGTACTTGATAGTGCTGTTGGTGTTTTCTGTGCTAAGGGTGGTGTTGAACCACAGTCCGAGACAGTTTGGCGTCAGGCTGATAAATATCATGTACCTAGAATGGCATTTGTTAATAAAATGGATATTTCAGGTGCTGATTTCTACAATGTTATTAGAATGATTAAATCAAGATTAGGTAAAAACCCAGTTGCTCTTCAGTTACCAATTGGTAAAGAAGACTCATTTAAGGGTATTATTGATTTATTTGAAATGAAAGCTTATTATTATCTGGATGATAAGGGTGAAGAAATCGAAATCACTGAAATCCCTGATGATATGAAAGAACAAGCAGAAGAATACAGAGCAGCTATGATTGAATCTATCTGTGAAACAGATGATGTTTTAGTTGAAAAATTCTTAGAGGGTGAAGAACCATCTACAGAAGAATTAAAAGCAGCTCTTAGAAAAGCTACAATTAATGTACAGATAATTCCTGTATTATGTGGTTCTGCTTACAGAAACAAAGGTGTTCAGAAATTACTAGATGCTGTTATTGAATATTTACCTGCTCCTACTGATATTCCTGATATTAAAGGTGTTGATGAAGAAGGTAATGAAATACACAGAAAATCTTCTGATGAAGAACCTTTTGCTGCATTAGCATTTAAGATTATGGCCGATCCATTCGTTGGAAAGCTTGCATTCTTTAGAGTATACTCTGGAACATTAAATTCAGGTTCCTATGTTTTAAACTCCACAAAGAATAAAAAAGAGCGTGTAGGCCGTATCCTTCAGATGCATGCTAATAAGAGAGAAGACCTTGATAAAGTTTATGCGGGAGATATTGCTGCAGCAGTTGGTTTTAAGGTTACTACAACCGGTGACACAATCTGTGATGAAAAATCCCCTGTAATTCTTGAATCTATGGAATTCCCTGAACCAGTTATTGAGGTATCAATTGAGCCTAAGACAAAAGCTGGTCAGGATAAAATGGGTGAATCTCTTGCAAAACTTGCAGAAGAAGATCCTACTTTCAGGGCTTATACAAACGAAGAAACAGGACAGACAATTATTGCAGGTATGGGTGAACTTCATCTTGAAATCATTGTTGACAGACTTCTTCGTGAGTTTAAAGTTGAGGCTAATGTTGGTGCACCTCAGGTTGCATACAAAGAAACCTTTACAAAAGCTGTTGATGTTGATAGTAAATATGCAAAACAATCCGGTGGTCGTGGACAATACGGACACTGTAAAGTTAAATTCGAGCCTATGGATGCTAATGCAGAGAAGACTTTCGAATTCGTATCTACTGTAGTTGGTGGTGCTATTCCTAAAGAATATATCCCAGCTGTAGGTGCTGGTATTGAAGAAGCTTCTAAAGCTGGTATTCTTGGTGGATACCCAGTACTTGGTATCAGAGCAACCGTTTATGACGGATCTTATCATGAAGTTGACTCTAATGAAATGGCATTCAAAATTGCTGGTTCCATGGCATTTAAAGATGCAATGCATAAAGCAGGCGCAGTATTACTTGAGCCAATCATGAGAGTAGAAGTTACAGTTCCTGATGATTACATGGGAGATGTAATTGGTGATATTAGTTCCCGTCGTGGACGTATTGAAGGAACAGAAGATGTTAGTGGTTCTAAATTAATCAGAGGATTTGTTCCATTGTCTGAAATGTTTGGTTATTCAACAACACTTCGTTCTAAGACTCAGGGTCGTGGAGCTTACTCCATGTTCTTCTCAAGTTACGAACCAGTTCCTAAGAATGTACAAGAAAAAGTACTTTCTGATAAAGGAAAGAAGTAATAAAAATTTAAATAATGATTTTATAAGTTTATAGTATTTTTGCTTGAAAATATTTCTAGTTTGAAATATAATTAGGCGTAGAGACAAACTATAATTAAGCCAAAATTGGGCGCGTGCTAGAGCACAGCTTACAATAAGTATTTATTTTAAGGAGGACGTTATAAAATGGCTAAAGCTAAGTTCGAAAGAAACAAACCACATTGTAATATTGGAACCATCGGTCACGTAGATCATGGTAAAACTACATTAACTGCAGCAATCACTAAAACTCTTCATGAAAGATTAGGTACTGGTCAAGCAGTAGCTTTCGATCAGATCGATAAGGCTCCAGAAGAAAGAGAAAGAGGTATTACTATCTCTACAGCTCACGTTGAATATGAATCAACAAAGAGACACTATGCACACGTTGACTGTCCAGGACATGCTGACTACGTTAAGAACATGATTACTGGTGCTGCTCAGATGGATGGTGCTATCCTTGTTGTTGCTGCTACAGACGGTGTTATGGCTCAGACAAAAGAGCACATCTTATTATCCCGTCAGGTAGGTGTTCCTTACATCGTAGTATTCATGAATAAATGTGATATGGTTGATGATTCAGAACTTCTTGAATTAGTAGAAATGGAAATCAGAGACTTATTATCAGAGTACGATTTCCCAGGCGATGACACTCCAATCATTCAAGGTTCCGCTCTTAAAGCTCTTGAAGATCCTGCAGGTCCTTGGGGAGATAAGATTCTTGAATTATTTGACGCTGTTGATACCTGGATTCCAGATCCTCAGAGAGAAACAGACAAACCTTTCTTAATGCCAGTAGAAGATGTATTCTCTATTACTGGACGTGGTACTGTTGCTACAGGCCGTGTTGAACGTGGTGTTCTTAAGGTTTCTGAAGAAATTGAAATCGTTGGTATTAAAGAAGAAAGCCGTAAAGTAGTTGTAACTGGTATCGAAATGTTCAGAAAACTTCTTGATGAAGCTCAAGCTGGTGATAACATCGGTGCACTTCTTCGTGGTGTTCAAAGAAACGAAATCGAAAGAGGACAGGTTCTTTGCAAACCAGGTTCAATCAAACCTCACAAGAAATTTACTGCTCAGGTTTACGTATTAACTAAAGACGAAGGTGGACGTCATACTCCATTCTTTAATAACTACAGACCACAGTTCTATTTCAGAACAACTGACGTTACTGGCGTTATCAATCTTCCAGAAGGTGTAGAAATGTGTATGCCTGGCGATAACATCGAAATGAACATCGAGTTAATTCACCCAATCGCTATGGAACAAGGTTTAGGTTTCGCTATCCGTGAAGGTGGTAGAACAGTTGGTTCAGGTAAAGTTGCTACAATTATTGCGTAATTTTATAACCATAAATAAACTATAATTAATATAATCCCAAACTGATTTCTATTCTTTGAATGGAAAGAAGTTTGGGATTATTGTATTTAGGTCAAGATAATACCTAAAATATCTGTGTAAATTCTTAAGCATTCCTTAATTATTATCAAAAATCGAAAAAAAATAAAAATTCCTTTGAAATATTCCAAAAATATGTATATAATATAATCGAGTATGTTTAATTGACAGCAGACTGTCAAAAATTATAAATGAAACTGAAAAATTAAATTTTAGGTGCAAATAATCGACATGAATTAAAAATAGAAAAGCTGATATATTAAGTAAGGTATCAGTGCGAAAGATAAGTCTAAGAGAGGAGATTAATTATGTTAGGCAGTGATATTGGAATTGATTTAGGAACAGCAAGTGTATTAGTTTATATAAAAGGTAAAGGGGTAGTTCTAAAAGAGCCATCAGTAGTTGCTTTTGATAGAGATACCAACAAAATTAAAGCAATTGGTGAAGAAGCCAGGTTAATGCTTGGTAGAACACCTGGAAATATTGTTGCTGTAAGACCTTTAAGACAAGGAGTTATTTCTGATTATACGGTAACTGAAAAGATGTTAAAATATTTTATTCAGAAAGCAGTAGGAAAACAACGTTTCCGTAAGCCTAGAATTAGTGTATGTGTACCAAGTGGTGTTACAGAAGTTGAGAAAAAAGCAGTTGAGGATGCAACTTATCAGGCAGGTGCAAGAGAAGTTGCTATTATAGAAGAGCCAATTGCAGCTGCCATTGGTGCTGGAATTGATATTTCAAGACCATGCGGTAATATGATTGTAGATATTGGCGGGGGTACTTCAGATATTGCTGTTATATCTTTAGGTGGAACAGTAGTAAGTACTTCTATAAAAATAGCAGGTGATGATTTTGATGAAGCTATCGTTCGTTACATGCGCAAAAAACATAATCTGTTAATTGGTGAAAGAACAGCAGAAGATATAAAGATTAAGATAGGTTCAGCCTATAAGAGACCTGAAGTAGTTACCATGGACGTTAGAGGTCGTAACTTAGTAACCGGACTACCAAAAACAATTACAGTTAGTTCAGAAGAAACAGAAGAAGCATTAAAAGAAACAACTTCTCAAATCGTAGAAGCGGTTCATAGCGTATTAGAAAAAACGCCACCAGAATTAGCTGCAGATATTGCAGACAGAGGTATTGTTTTAACTGGCGGTGGATGCTTACTTTATGGATTAGAGCAATTAATTGAAGAAAAAACAGGAATTACCACTATGACAGCGGAAGATCCAATGACTGCAGTTGCAATTGGAACAGGTAAATTTGTTGAATTTTTAAGTGGTAAAAGAGACTAAAGAAAAGAGCATTATTTTTACCTGGTAAAAGTGTGCAGATGGGAGACAGTATGGTAAGAGGACTATACACTGGGTGGACAGGCATGGCAAATGAACAGAAGAGACTGGATATTATCTCTAATAATTTAGCCAATGCTGCTACGGTAGGATACAAACAAGAAAGTGTAACAAACCAGTCATTTGACAATTTGTTAACCATTAAAATAAAAGATGCTTCTGAACTTTATAATGAGAGAGCCATTGGAACAATGAGTCTTGGTGTAAAACTTGGAGAAGTTTATACAGATTATGGACAAGGTTCTTTAAGAGAAACAGGGAATACCTTTGATTTGGGATTAGAAGGCAATGGATTTTTTAATGTTGGGGTAACTGACCAGAATGGTACTACAACAACAAAGTACACAAGAGACGGGTCTTTTACCATGACACAGGATGGTTATGTTGTAGATGTGAATGGAAATCATCTTCTTGGGGAAAGTGGTGAAATAACCATACCCGTAGATGCAAATAATATTGTATTTGACACAGATGGGTCTATCTATGCAGATGGTGTGTTTGTTGACAGAGTCCTCATTACTGATTTTGAAAATTATGACTATCTGGCTAAATACGGAGATAATATGTATGAGGCAGTGGATGGTGCAGCCCAAATAGCGACACAGGTTACACTGCATCAAGGATTTACAGAGCAATCCAACGTAAATGTAGTTTCTGAAATGGTAGATATGATTGCAATAACCAGAGCATATGAAGCAAATCAAAAAGTAATTCAAGCTGTTGATAATACACTGGATCTTGCTGTGAATACAGTTGGTAAAATCTAATCATACAAAAGAAAGGAATTAATCCTATGCTACGTTCCTTATGGACAGCTGCATCCGGTATGCAGTCACAACAAACCAATGTTGATACCATATCCAATAATCTTGCTAATATAAATACAACGGGTTTTAAAAAAGAATCCGCCCAGTTTAAATCACTTTTGTATCAAACAATACAAAATACTTCTACAGACAGTAATGGTGATCCTAAACCAGTTGGTGTACAGGTTGGCTTAGGAGTAAGAAATTCAGCTATTATTTCTCAGTATACTCAGGGTACCTTGCTAGAAACAGGGAATGATTTTGACTTTGCCATCGAAGGGGAAGGATTTTTCATGATTCAATTACCAGATGGAACTACCGGTTATACAAGGAATGGTTCCTTTGGACTTTCCATTGGAGTAGATGGTACTACTTTAACAACATCAGAAGGATATCCAGTGTTAGATACCAACGGAAATCCAATTGTTATAGAGGAAGAGTATGACACATCACTGGTAGGGTTTGATACCAATGGCAACTTAACATATCCTGATGCCGAAGGTAATCCTCAACTAATGGGAATGCAGATTGGTTTTGCTCAATTTAATAATCCTGCCGGGTTAATGAAATCTTCCGGAAGCATATTAATAGAATCACCTGCTTCTGGTACTCCAAGATATGAAGCTACCGATGCAAATCTTACGGACAGCAATATACGACAGGGATACCTTGAAGGTTCTAATGTACAGGCAGTTACAGAGATGGTGGACTTGATAGTTGCACAAAGAGCCTATGAAATGAATTCAAAAGCAATTACTGCAGCTGACGAGATGCTACAGCAAGCCAATAATTTAAGAAGATAAATAGGAGGATAATATGAATATTTCTGCTGGAACAAATTCAATATTAAACTCAACCTTATCAACCATTAATAATACTGGGAAGCTTGAGAATAAATTAAAAGAAAACAATGGTCAGGGAACGGATGAAGAGTTAATGGAAGCCTGTAAAAGCTTCGAAACCTACTTTGTTGAACAGGTATTTAATGAGATGAAAAAGACAATTCCAAATCAGGAAGAACAGAATGAATATGTAAACTATTTTGGAGATATGCTCTATGAAAAATATGCGGAGAATATTACAGATAGTGGTAATCTGGGCATTGCACAGATGCTCTACGAGTCAATGAAAAGAAATTAGTGGACATACATAAAAAAGGAGCAGTTATTAACCTAACTGGTCCTTTTTCAAATCTATGAATAGGGGAGGTGAGAGAATGGCAGAAATTATAGAAGGGTATGTAGATAAAATAGTTTTTCGTAATGCAGAGAATGGCTACACTGTGCTATCCTTGGTTAATGATGACTTAGAGATGACTTGTGTAGGTATGTTTACCTTTATTAGTGAAGGTGAGTTTATACAAGCAAGTGGGAATTACATAGCACATCAGCTTTATGGAGAACAGTTTCAGGTGGAAAGCTATGAATTTAAAAAACCCGAAGATTTAGAGTCTATGGAACGTTATCTTGGCTCTGGCGCAATCAAAGGTATTAAAAGTGGGCTGGCAGCACGAATTGTACGTCGGTTTAAAGAAGATTCCTTCCGTATTATTGAAGAAGAACCTGAAAGACTGGCAGAAGTCAAAGGTATTAGTGAGAAAATGGCAAAAGAAATCTCTAAGCAGTTTGAGGATAAGAAAGAAATGCGAGGAGCCATGTTATTTTTACAGCAATACGGTGTATCTACTACTTTTGCAGTTAAAATATATAAAGAATATGGTGCCAGGATGTATGATATTATAAAGGAGAATCCATATAAGCTGGCGGAAGACATAAGTGGCATAGGCTTTAAAGTTTCTGATGAAATTGCTGCTAAAGTAGGTATTGGCGCAAATTCCGACTATCGGATAAAAGCTGGTCTTTTATATATATTATTACAGGGTAGCAGTGCAGGACATGTTTATTTGCCAGAAAGCGTTCTTTTGTCTAAAACAGCAGAACTACTTGGAATTAATGTAAATGGAATGGAGAAGCATGTTATTGATTTAGCATTTGACCGGAAAATTATTATTCGAGAAACCAATGGAACTAAGAATGTATATAGTGCCAGTCTGTTCTATTTAGAACTTAATACAGCAAAAATGTTATGGGATCTGAATATTAAATACAATTTAGATGCCAAGTACATTGCAGAACGTTTATCTGCAGTTGAATCATTATTTAAAATAGAATTGGATGAAATGCAAAGAACAGCAGTCCTTGAAGCCACTAAAAATGGAGTACTGGTACTTACAGGAGGACCGGGTACCGGTAAAACAACAACCATTAATGCCATTATCCGATTCTTTGAAGCAGAAGGAATGGATATTTTATTAGCTGCACCAACAGGAAGAGCAGCAAAGAGAATGACAGAAACAACCGGCTATGAAGCAAGAACTATCCATCGCCTTCTTGAGATTTCTAAAATGTCCGGTGACCTTGAGAGTAAGCAGATGTTTGAGCGAAATGAAATGAATCCACTGGAAACGGATGTTATTATTATTGATGAGTTATCTATGGTAGATATTAGTTTAATGCATGCCCTGCTAAAAGCAATTACCGTAGGAACCAGATTAATTTTAGTAGGCGATGTTAATCAGTTGCCATCGGTTGGTCCAGGAAATGTTTTAAGGGATATTATAAGCTCTCACCAGTTTAATGTAGTAAAACTAACAAAAATTTTCAGACAGGCAGCGGAAAGTGATATTATTGTAAATGCACATAAAATAAATGCCGGAGAAACAATAAAGCTGGACAATAAGAGCAAAGATTTCTTTCTTTTACAAAGGGATAATGTAAATGTTATTATAAATGTCATACTAACATTAATTAAAGATAAAATACCAAACTATGTAAATGCCACCTCATATGATATTCAAGTGCTAACACCCATGCGAAAAGGCGAACTAGGTGTGGAAAGATTAAATCAGGTACTGCAGCAGTTTTTAAATCCTCCTGAAAGTGGTAAAAAGGAAAAGGAATTCAATCAGATTATTTTTCGGGAAGGCGATAAAATAATGCAGATTAAAAATAATTACCAGCTAACCTGGGAAATTAAAAGTAAATACGGAATTACTACAGAGAATGGAACTGGTGTATTTAATGGTGACATGGGTGTTATTAAAGAAATTAATTTATTTGCCGAGGAACTAGTCATTGAATTTGATGAAGGCAGAATGGTAGAGTACTCCTTTAGCCAGTTAGAAGAATTAGAACTTGCCTACGCTACCACCATTCATAAAGCCCAGGGGAGCGAATATCCTGCAGTTATTATGCCTCTTTTAACAGGCCCACGAATGCTTATGAATAGAAACCTTTTGTATACCGCTGTTACCAGAGCTAAAAATTGTGTGATTATTGTTGGAAGTGAAAAAACAGTTCAAGCCATGATAGAAAATGAAAGTGAACAGCATAGATATTCCAGTCTGTCAGAGCGGATTATTGAGCTTTTAGATGTATCGTAGAATTTAAAGGAAGAAAAAGTAATGGAATGTTCAAAGAAATAAATTTATAGATGCAAATAGATAAAAAATACGATATAATAAAAATTATAGAAAAATATTCATATTAACAATAGGTAAAGTAGAGTTTGGTAATGAATGTGAAAGGGGAAAGCAATGATGAAAACGGCTTTAGTAATCATGGCTGCTGGGTTGGGCAGCAGATATGGTGGAATCAAACAGCTGGAACCGGTTGGACCTAGTGGCGAGATTATTATGGATTATTCCATATATGATGCAATAGAGGCAGGGTTTAACAAGGTTGTTTTTATAATCCGAAAAGATTTAGAACAAGATTTTAAAGAAGTAATTGGCAATAGAATTGAAAAACAGATTGAAGTTGAGTACGTAATTCAAGATATAGAGGATTTGCCTGAGGGATACAGTAAACCTGAAGATAGAACAAAACCATGGGGGACTGGCCAGGCAGTATTAAGTTGCTACGGAGTCCTAAAGGAACCATTTGCGGTTATTAATGCAGACGATTATTACGGAAAAGAAGCCTTTGTAACAATTCATAATTACTTAATCAACGGAAAACAAGAGCCTGGAATCTATGATATCTGCATGGCTGGTTTTATTTTAGGCAATACGTTAAGTGATAATGGAGCAGTAACCAGAGGTGTCTGTAAAGTAGATGAACAGGGTATGTTGATTGACATTACAGAAACGGCGGGCATTGTTAGAAATGGAGAGACAGCAGCAGCAAAAGATACCAATGGGAATACAATTGAACTTGACATAAATAGCGCAGTTTCTATGAATTTGTGGGGATTTACACCAGATTTTCTCCAGGAACTAAAAAAAGGTTTTACTGAGTTTTTAGATGGAATACAAGGAAATGAATTAAAGGCAGAATATTTACTTCCAGAAGTTGTAGGTAAATTAGTCAAAGAAGGAAAAGCGAAAGTCCATGTTTTAAGAACTGCGGATATCTGGTTCGGTGTAACTTATAAGGAAGATAAAGAAAAAGTTATAAAATCATTTCAGGAATTAGTAAATAAGGGTTTATATCCAGCAAAGTTGTTTTAATAATTGAAAATGAGGGAAGTAAATTTGTTAGAACCAATGATTAACGTGGTATATCCCAGAAGGTGCCCGGTTTGTGGTGATATCGTAACACCCAGAGGAGAACTAGCGTGCTCTTCCTGTAAAAAAAACTTAACACCTATTCAAGAGCCACGCTGCAAAAAATGCAGCAAACCCGTGGAATCAGAGGAAGCGGAATATTGCCTTGACTGTTTTAAGAAAAGGCATAAATATATTAAGGGCTTTGCTTTATGGCTCTATGATGCAGGAATGAAGAAATCCATAGCAGATTTTAAATTCCATGGAAGAAGAGAATATGGAGAATTCTATGTAAGTGAAATAGTAAAAAGATTTGAAAAAGAGATCTTAGATATTGCACCAGATGCTTTAATCCCTATTCCAATTCATCGTTCAAAACTATTAAGGCGAGGATATAACCAGGCGGAGATACTGGCTAAGGGCATAGGGAAAGAATTAGAAATTCCAGTATTATCTCACCTGCTTTTAAGAAATAAGAACACATTACCCCAAAAACAGCTGAATGATAAAGAAAGACTGAAAAACTTAGAACAGGCATTTGAATTCTCAGAGAAGGAAAAGGAAAGATACAATAACCATATTCATAAGGTCATACTAATTGATGATATTTATACGACTGGAAGTACGATAGAAGCATGTACCAATATATTAATTCAAAATGGCATTAATGAAATTTACTTTATATGCGTTTGTATTGGTAAGGGTTACTAAGGAGGAAAATAGAATGGATGTAAGAAATTGCAAAGATTGCGGTAAATTATTTAATTATTTAAGCGGACCTTCACTTTGTCCTACTTGTTTAAAAAAACTAGATGAAAAGTTTAATGTTGTAAAAGAGTATATTTACAATCATCCCGGTGCAGGAATTCAGGAAGTTTCAGAAGAAAATGAAGTTTCAATTCCACAGATAAAGCAATGGGTTAGAGACGAAAGACTTACATTTGCTGAAGATTCTCTAGTGGGTATTGAATGTGAAAGTTGTGGGGTTACTATTCGCACAGGAAGATTTTGCCAATCCTGTAAAGATAAGCTTGCCAATAACTTAGGAAATGCTTATCGTAAAGCAGAAGCACCCCAGTTGAAAAAAGATACAAAAGATAGTCCTAAGATGAGATTTTTAGATAATTAAATGAAATAATCTCCTATATTATTTGTGAAGATCCAATTGGCACAAATGTACAGGAGATTCTTTTTTTATTTTACTAATTTAATACCATTGTCAGATAAAGTTATTTTTCCTTCTTTTAAAAGTCTACCAACGGCTCTTTTAAAGGCATTCTTGCTTAGATTAAATTCTGCTTTAATAATTTCAGATTCTGTTTTGTCGTGAAAAGGCAGAAAACCGGAACACTCTTGTAATTTTTCATAAATCAGCTCACTATCTGCATCCATTTGTATGTGTGACTTTTCTCGAATACTTAAATCCAGCTTTCCATCGTTTTTTACCTGGATAACCCTGGCATCAATTACGTCTCCTACCTTTAAGGCGCGATGTAACTCTTTTGTTGGCACTAAGGCACAGTAGTGATTATCAACAGCAACAAAAGCACCAAAACTCTCAATAATCTCATAAACAACTCCATTAACACGGTCATCTTTTTTATATGGAGAATTACAGTCTAAATATTCATACACTTTCATGGTAGCACATAAACGGTCACTCTTATCGATATATAGAGCAACTAAGACATCTTTACCTGTTTGAACTCTCTCTGTCTGCTCTTTAAAAGGTAATAGAAGATCTTTCGCCAAACCCCAGTCTAAAAAAGCGCCAATGGTGGTTACTTCTTTTACCTTAAGAACTGCAGTTTTACCTAAAGTCAATACAGGTATTGTTGTAGTTGCAATGGGTCTGTCTTCCGAATCCTTATATACAAATACTTCTATTTTATCCTCGTTTTGAATACCCTGTGGTACCTGGTTTTTAGGAAGCAGGATAGAACTGTTGTTTTGGCCGCTTTCACAAAGATACACTCCAAAATCCGTTGACTTTAGTACCTCTAATGTTTGAACTTCGCCTAACTTTATCATATTTACACCAACCTTTCATAGTGAAGTCACAATAACGGAATATCCGGAAAGTGAATTCCTAATTTATTTTTATCTAAGTATTGTAGTTTCAAGTACACTAAATGCAGGTTTTATATTAAAGATTGCTTTATTGTTGAAACTCTATAACGGTATAAGGTTTACCGTCTGTGTCTGTTAGAACAACGGTAAATACATTATTTTCAAAGTTTACCATAGGAATGATGGTGTCGCCTAAAACTGCAGATTTTCTGTATTCTGCCCGCATTTGCCTGATTAAAAAATCTTCGGGTAAACATTCTTCTGCCATTCTAATATATTGCCCATTATTTACATGATTATTTGTATCAATATTAGTGCGTACTACGGAAAAACTTTCTAAAGCAGATAAATTTTTAGGGATTTCAATTTTACGAGGAGCATACTCCATATGGTATTTTTCCTCTAATTGATAATATTTTACTGCTTCGTCGGTTACTCTTACCGGACGATTCTCCTTCGTATTCATGTAAACCCAGATGGAATTAGCAGCAGCTACAACTTGTCCCATGGAATCTGTAATTAGAAAATTACGGTAACCATACATGCTTTGAAAATCATAAGGCCATGTTGAAATTACAATTTCTTCTCCTAACTTGGGAAAACGGTTCACATTAATCTGCCAGGCATTCATTAACCATAATCGATTCGCCTGTTCTAAATAATCAAGGCCTTTCCCAATATCTTCAGATTGAAAGGTGCTACAGTCCTGAAAATAATTTATGATGGAAAATAAGTCTAAATGTTTATTCTTATCAACTTCGCTATATCTGACTCTACTCTTAAAGCTATACATAATAAATCCCCTATCTTTACATTTCAGCTTATTATAGCATATTTTTCAAAATTTGTACTATATTTTTCTAACAATAGAGTTTTATTCGTTTGATTTCTTTGGAACTATTTGCTACAATACTGTAAATGAATAGTTTTATCCAAAAAACAAATACCCAGAATATATTATTACATACAAGCAAATCATATAAATAGAGTGTATGAATGTTTTTTGGTTGAAAATGATAGCATATAATAATATTATTTGGAGGAAAAAAATGAAGAAGATTATTAGTTCTACAAATGCTCCTGCAGCAATTGGTCCTTATTCCCAGGCTGTGGAAGTGAATAATATGGTTTATACATCAGGTGTTATTCCTATTGATCCTGAGACTGGTAATTTGGTTGAAGGGGATATTAAAGTACAAGCAGAACGGGTACTTAAAAGCCTTACTGCACTATTAAAAGATAGTGGCACAAGCTTAGATAATGTTATTAAGACAACCGTATTTCTTAAGAATATGAATGATTTTGGGGCAATGAATGAAATCTATGCTTCCTATTTCTCTGAAAAAAGTACAATTATTTCTATAAAATAGAAGAAATTAAAAAATACAAATTACTGGAAATTGCTTATGCAGTCTGCTATAATGGTAATATTATGTGAATAGTTATGGATGTCCCAATGGGACATCCAAACCAAATTGAAAGGATGGTTTTCGTTGGACCCCATAGATTATTATAATAAGAACGCAAGCTTGTATTTTGAAAATACAGTAGGATTAAATATGCAGGAGATTCTGGAAGAATTTATTAAATACTTACCAGAAGGAGCAACGGTTCTTGACCTTGGATGTGGCTCTGGTAGAGACAGCCTGTATTTTATTGAGAAGGGCTTTGACACTACTGCCCTTGACGGGGCACAGGAACTTTGCGAACTGGCCTCTATTCATATTGGACAGAATGTCTTACATATGCAATATTCTGAACTTGATTTTACCGAAGTATTTGACGGGATATGGGCGTGTGCGTCACTTTTACATTTACAGACCAACGATATTAATGATGTTCTTCAGAGTATGACCCAAGCGCTAAAACCCCATGGGATATTATATATGTCATTTAAACACGGGGATTTTAATGGAATTTTAAATGAAAGATATTTTAGCTGCTATACAACAAGAAGTTTAAAGAACTTAATGGAAAGTCATAAAGATCTTGAAGTTTTAGAATTGTGGATGAGTCAGGACGTTAGACCAGAGAGGGAAGATGAATCCTGGCTGAATATTATTGTAAGAAAAATAAAAGATGAAAATCAGGAGTAATGAATATGAACAAAATAGCTTCCGTAAACAGAGTATTTTTAATTACTGTACTTTTATCAATTATAGGTTCTTTTATTAATGGTTATATCAGTTCGTATACGGATAATTATTTTATTTTACTGCTCATATCCCAAATTGTGCTGGTTACTCCATCACTTATATATTTTATGATAAACAGGCTAAATATAGCTGAATCTATACGCTTTAAGCCTATTCGTGTATCTAATATTATTCTTATTATTGTTTTTGCATTTTTAATTTCACCCTTAATGAATTTTATTAATGCATTATCAATGTTATTTGTGCGTAATACCACTTCAGAAATCATGTTTGATATTGTGCAAAAGAATAGCTTTTGGCTGAGCCTCTGTTTAATTGCAATTGTACCAGCTGTACTGGAAGAAACAGTTTACCGAGGCGTTTTCTATAACGAATATAGAAAAGTAAATCCTTGGAAAGGAATCGTACTAAGTGCTTTTTTATTTGGAATCATACATGGTAATTTAAATCAGTTTTCCTATGCATTTGCCATGGGTATAGTATTTGCACTTCTAATTGAAGCAACAGATTCTATCTTATCAACCATGATCGTGCATTTTCTTATTAATGGAACTTCAGTTGTCTTGCTTGCAATTTATCCTAAATTGCTGCAATACCTTGAGAATATTTATGGAATGGAACAATATAATGCACAGGATTTACTGACACAGTTACAAGAAACAGTACCTATGAATTTTTCTTATATTATACAAACCTATGGAGTAAGTGCATTAATATTTACTCCACTTGCATTCATTGTTTTTCGAACCATTGCTAAAAATACCAATCGTTGGGAATTTATTAAGAATATTAGACATCCTAAGGTTGTAAAAGAAAGTTATGAGCCAATGGATGATGAATCTTCCTACTGGTATTCCAAAGAATTATTTTCCACAGATACCTTTGCGGAAAATAAAAAAAGCTTGTTTACAATCAGTCTGATTGGGGCAATTATAATATGTGTAAGCTTGTTAATTTTAAATGAAGTTTTTTCAGTAGATAATTCTATTCAGCCACTGGAAGATGGAAATACATTAATGATTTTTTTGAAAAATATAGTTAGTTCTTTTATGTATTAGAATGATTCGTTAGTCGTTTACTATAATTATTAAGTATAAATGGAGGAATTAATATGGATAAAATATATGATTTGATTATTATTGGGTCAGGACCAGCTGGATTGGCAGCAGCTATTTATGCAGGAAGAGCCGAACTGGATACTATCATTATTGAAAAAGCACCGATTAGTGGTGGTCAGATCATAAATACCTATGAAGTTGATAATTATCCTGGTATTCCAGGAATTAGTGGCTTTGATTTAAGTACTAAATTCAGAGAACATTGTGATCGATTAGAGATGAAGTTTTTGACTGGAGAAGTAATAAAATTTGAAATTAAAGATGGAATAAAGATAGTAACTCTTGATGATGAGAAGGTGTATTATTCCAAATCTGTTATTATTGCAACAGGTTCTAATCCTAGAAAATTAAATGTGGACGGCGAAGAAAGGCTATCTGGTATGGGTGTGTCTTACTGTGCTACTTGTGACGGTGCTTTCTTTAAAAATAAAACAACAGCAGTAGTAGGCGGTGGAGACGTAGCTGTTGAGGATGCAATTTTCCTGGCTAGATTATGTAAAAAAGTATATGTGATTCACCGCAGAGATGAATTCAGAGCAGCTAAAAGTCTTACAACTAAATTAATGTCTATGGAAAACGTTGAAATCATCTGGGATAGTAAAGTAGAAGAAATTTTAGGGAATACACAAGTGGAACAACTTCGCATAAAAAATATTAAGACTGAGGAAAGCAGAGTATTAGATGTTGACGGTACTTTTATTGCCATTGGATATAATCCTAGCTCAGAAGTTTATAAGGATGTTGTGAAATTAGATCAAAGCGGATTTATTATAGCAAGTGAAAATTGTGAAACTAATATTCCAGGAGTATTTGCTGCAGGTGATATAAGAACAAAGGACCTGCGCCAGATTATTACAGCTGCATCTGATGGTGCAAATGCCATTACAGCAGTAGAAAAGTATCTTAATAGTTTATAATAACTAATTTTATATAAAAAGACGGTAAAATGGACTGAATTAATCATTAATTTGTGACAATGGATAAAAAAACCTATTATTTTCTTGATATTAAGGTTGACAGTAATTGTATGCTTTGATATAATGACCTCATGATATTTAATAAATTTGTAACATTTAAATCGATTTTGAAACATTTGAAAGATAAATTGAAAGTTTTAATTAATGATTTAAGGAGGTCTTTCTTTCATGATAAATAGTACGACAGTTAAAGTGTCACTTTGCCTATCAGCGGCTTTGGTATCCTTAAGTTTTCCCGTGACAGCAGAAGCAGCAAAAGAAACAAGAACATCAGATGTTGGAATTGCAGGTATAACACAAACCTTGGATTTATTGTACTCAACAGCATCAGAACAGGTTATAGGAGAAGTGGAGTCACTTGTTTTAAAAAGTGATGAAATCAGTGAGAAACAGACTTTAACGCAAGTAGAGTCGCCATATGCCAATCTTGGTATCTCAATTGCAGAGAATTATGTAAATATAAGAAAAGAACCCAATACAGAAAGTGATGTTGTTGGTAAATTATATAAAGGATGTGCAACCGATATCCTTGCTACGGAAGGTGAATGGGTAAAAATCCAGTCAGGCAAAGTTAATGGTTATATTAATGCAGAATTTCTTGCAATTGGAGAAGAGGCAGAAGGGTTAATTGATGACTATGCAACAAAGTATGCTACCATCAACACTCAAACCTTGTTTGTTCGTGAGAAACCAAACACAGAAGCCACCATTACAACTATGGTGCCTTTGGGTGAAACGTTCTTAGTATTAAATGAGAACGAAGGCTGGGCTAAGATTATGATTGATGAGGAAGAGACCGGCTTTGTTTCAAAAGACTACATAACTATGGATGTTGAATTTGAATATGCAGTTTCAATTGAGGAAGAACAGGCCAAATTAGCTGCAGAAGAAGCAGCAAGACAGGCAGAAGCGGAAAGACTTGTAAAACTTGCAGAACAGCAGGAAGCGGCAAGACAGGCGCAAGCTCAAAGTAACTCAAACAATAATACAGAGAAAGAAACATCTTCCTCTGAAAATATAAGTTCTAATCCAGGTAATTCAAGTGTAGGACAAGAGATTGCAGATTATGCTGTGAAGTTTGTAGGAAATCCTTATGTATGGGGTGGTACAAGTTTAACTAATGGAGCAGATTGTTCTGGTTTTGTTCAATCAATCTATTCTCACTTTGGATATGGAATAACAAGAACCTCAAGAGATCAGGCTGCATCAGCAGGACGTGAAGTTAGTATTGACAGCCGTCAACCAGGAGATTTAATATTCTATAGAAACAGCAGTGGGGTTGTAAACCATGTTGCAATTTATATAGGTAATAATAAAGTTGTACATGCAAGTAATGCAAGAGAAGGTATTAAAATCTCAAGCTTTAATTATCGTACTCCGTATAAAATTAGAAGAATCGTATAAATTAATAACTATTCATATCTACCAGTTATCATCATAACCGTTATGGTTAAGAAGGTAACTGGTATTTTATTACTATTTTTAAAAGAAGGCATGCTAATATATCAAGAAGTTATCCACAATTAAAAACCCTTGTTTTTTCAATAATAGAAGTTATACACTAAGTTATCCACATTATCCACATAGTGTAACCACTGCTGTCGAATGTAAACAAGCTGTCAAGGTAGAATATTTGTTTTGTAAATTGTGATAAATTAGACAAAAAATGAAGTGTTTTATATTACAATTGCAGGTATGATTATTGTCAAATAAAAAAGAAATTTGTAAGGAAAATAATAAGAATTTGACGAAAGTTTGCGACTTTAAGACGAAAAATTAAGTTATTTAATACTTTATGTAAAAATTAGTCCTTTTGACCTAGTTCCTGGTCAAAGAAAAAAAGCATTCTAGTAACCTGTATTTTGATCAAATAATAGGAGAAATACTTTGTACAATCCAATGGGGAAATTGCTTGTCACTGTAGTTACCATGTGTTATAATATAAGTACGATATAAGAATAGAAAGTCAAAAGGAGTTGGTCATTATGCGTTATATCATTAGCGGTAAAAATATTGAGGTTACTGAGGGTCTAAAAAGTGCAGTTTATGAAAAAATAGGTAAGCTCGAGAGATATTTTACTCCTGACACAGAAATACATGTAACAATGAATGTTGAAAAGGAAAGGCAAAAAATTGAAGTAACCATTCCTATGAAGGGTACTATCATCCGAGCAGAACAAAGTAGTAATGATATGTATGTATCAATTGATTTAGTAGAAGAAATCATCGAACGTCAGTTAAGAAAATATAAGAATAAGATTATCGAACAAAAACAATCTGCAGCAAGTTTGAATCAGTCATTTGTAGAGGATGACTATAGTGAAGATGATTCTATCAAAATTATAAGAACCAAAAAGTTTGCCATTAAGCCAATGGATCCTGAGGAAGCTTGCGTTCAGATGGAATTATTAGGACACAATTTCTTTGTTTATCGTAATGCTGATACAGATGAAGTAAATGTAGTATATAAGCGTAAAGGTAATACTTATGGTTTAATTGAACCAGAAATTTAAGCCTTACTATTCTAATATAATTTAAAGATAGTGGCAGTATTAGTGCTATCGCATCAAGGATTCTGTGAGAAACACAAGTGAAACGTTTCTCTTTGAACTTGATGCGGTAGCTTTTTTACTTTCTTCTTCTCCCAAGTAATGTTAACAAAAAAGAAAAAGTGTTGAATAGTATCTATGTAAATGATACAATATAGGTTGAAATGTTATGTACTGTAAATGAGGGTAGAGATTAATAAGAAACTAACTAGTAGGAGTGAAATAAATATGAGTTTAGTAAAAAAGATTTTTGGAACACATAGTGAAAGAGAATTAAAAAGAATAATTCCTATTGTAGATAAGATTGAAGCATTAGAGCCTACTATGGAGAAATTGTCAGATGATGAGCTAAAGAATAAAACAGTTGAATTTAAAAATAGACTTAAAAATGGAGAAACCCTTGATAACCTTATGGTGGAAGCTTATGCAGTAGTAAGGGAAGCTTCAAAGAGAGTTTTGGGAATGAGACATTTCCGGGTACAGTTAATGGGTGGTATTATCTTACATCAGGGAAGAATCACAGAAATGCGTACTGGCGAAGGTAAAACCCTGGTTTCTACCCTTCCAGCATACTTAAATGCATTAACTGGCGACGGAGTTCATATTGTAACAGTTAATGATTACTTAGCAAAACGTGATGCTGAGTGGATGGGGCAGATTCATGAGTTCTTAGGACTTAAGGTCGGAGTTATTTTAAACAGTATGAATAACGACGAGAGAAGAGAAGCATATAATTGTGATATTACTTATGCTACCAACAACGAATTAGGATTTGATTATCTAAGAGATAATATGGTTATTTATAAAGAGCAGCTGGTTCAAAGAGGACTACACTTTGCTGTCATCGATGAAGTTGACTCTGTTTTAATTGATGAAGCCAGAACTCCCCTTATTATATCTGGGCAGAGCGGCAAATCCACGAAACTTTATGAAGCCTGTGATATTCTTGCGGGACAATTGGTTCGTGGTAAAGTAAGCGCTGAATTAACTAAAATGGCTGCATTAATGAAAGAAGAAATCGAAGAAACCGGCGACTTTGTTGTAAATGAAAAAGATAAAAATGTAAACTTAACAGAACAAGGTGTTAAGAAAGTAGAAAACTTCTTTAACTTAGAAAATCTTGCAGATCCTGAAAACCTTGAAATCCAGCATAACATTATCTTGGCACTTCGTGCTCATAACTTAATGTTCCGTGATAAAGATTATGTGGTAAAAGATGATGAGGTATTAATTGTAGATGAATTTACGGGACGTATTATGCCAGGCAGACGTTATTCTGACGGATTACATCAGGCAATTGAAGCAAAGGAAAAAGTTAAGGTAAAGAGAGAAAGTAAAACTCTTGCTACTATTACTTTCCAGAACTTCTTTAATAAATACGATAAAAAATGTGGTATGACTGGTACTGCATTAACAGAAGAAAAAGAATTTAGAGATATCTATGGCATGGATGTTATAGAGGTTCCTACCAATCTGCCCATTGCACGTATAGATAGACAGGATGCTGTTTATAAAACAAAAAGAGAAAAACTAAACGCAGTTATCAATGAAATTATTGAATCTCACCAGAAAGGTCAGCCGGTACTGGTAGGTACTATTACAATTGAATCTTCCGAAGAGATCAGCGAACATCTAAAGAAAAAAGGTGTTCCTCATAAGGTGCTGAATGCAAAGTTCCATGAATTAGAAGCTGAGATTATAGCAGACGCAGGTCAGCCAGGAGTTGTAACTATTGCAACTAATATGGCAGGCCGTGGTACTGATATTAAGCTTGGTGAAGGAGTAAAAGAAAATGGTGGTTTAAAGATTATTGGTACAGAACGTCATGAGTCCAGACGTATTGATAATCAGTTAAGAGGTCGTGCCGGACGTCAGGGTGATCCTGGTGAATCCCGCTTCTTCATTTCTCTTGAAGATGACTTAATGCGCTTATTTGGTTCTGAAAGACTTATGGGTATGTTTAATTCTCTAGGTTTGCCAGAAGGTGAACAGATTGAGCATAAGATGCTTAGTAATGCAATAGAAAAAGCCCAGATGCGTATAGAAAGTAACAACTTTGGTATTCGTAAGAACCTCTTAGAATATGATCAGGTAAATAATGATCAGCGTGAAATTATCTATGCTGAGAGAAGAAGAGTACTTGATGGGGAAAGCATGAGAGATGTAATCTATAAGATGATTACTGATACTGTTGAAAAGTCCGTTAACACTTGTATAAGTGAAGATCAGTCACCGGTTGATTGGGATATTAATGAACTTAATAATTTACTATTACCAATCATTCCTCTTGAGCCAATAACAGAAGAACAAATAAAAAATCTTAAGAAGAATACACTGATTCAACAGTTAAAAGAAGATGCAGTGAAGCTTTATGAAGAAAAAGAAGCAGAATTCCCAGAAAAAGAACAGTTAAGAGAATTAGAAAGAGTCATTCTGTTAAAAGTCATTGATAGAAAATGGATGGATCATATTGATGATATGGACCAACTTCGTCAAGGTATTGGACTTCAGGCATACGGACAGAAAAATCCTTTAGTAGAGTATAAATTCATGGGATTTGAAATGTTTGATGAAATGATTGAATCAATTAATGAAGATACCGTGAAGGCATTGATGCATGTTAGAATTGAACAAAAAGTAGAACGTGAGCAGGTTGCAAAAGTAACCGGAACCAATAAGGATGACTCTGTTGCACAAGGACCGGTAAAAAGAGTTGGTAAGAAAATACAACCTAACGATCCATGTCCATGTGGAAGCGGCAAAAAGTATAAACACTGCCACGGTAAGAATTCCTAGAATAAAAGAGGAAAGAGGTGAAGTAATTGGTTGAGTTGGATCAATTTAAATATACACTAAGTGGCTATGAAAAACCTTTACTTGAAGTGAGGGATTCACTTTGACCTGTTAAATAAGCAGGAAAGAGTCACAATGCTTGAACGCATTATGGAGGAATCAAACTTTTGGGATAACGCAGATAAGGCCCAAGGGTATGTAAAAGAATTAAAGAATTTAAAAGATATAATAGAAGAATACAATTCTTTAAAAAGAAATTATGAGGATATAGAAACACTAATTGAAATGGCATATGAAGAGAATGATGCTACTTTGCTTTCGGAAATAGAGGAAACATTAAAAACCTTTATCAGTGATTTTGAAGAGCTCCGTCTAAATACCTTGTTATCTGATGAATATGATAAATATAACGCAATTCTGACACTACATGCGGGGGCAGGAGGAACGGAAAGCTGTGACTGGGCCAGCATGCTTAGCAGAATGTATCAAAAATGGGCAGATAAAAAAGGTTATAGTGTTGAGATATTAGATTTTTTAGATGGAGAAGAAGCCGGCTTAAAGTCTGTTACAATTCAGATTAGTGGTCTAAATGCTTATGGGCATTTAAAATCGGAACGTGGCGTACACCGTCTGGTTCGTATCTCCCCTTTTAATGCGGCAGGCAAAAGGCAGACCTCTTTTGTATCCTGTGATGTAATGCCTGACATTGAAGAAGATACAGGTATAGAAATTGATGAAACAGAGTTAAGAATTGATACCTACCGGTCAAGTGGTGCAGGTGGTCAGCATGTTAACAAAACATCCTCTGCTATACGTATTACCCATATTCCAACAGGCATTGTAGTCCAATGCCAAAATGAACGCTCCCAGTTTCAGAATAAAGATAAAGCTATGCAGATGTTAAAGGCCAAGCTATATTTATTAAAGCAGCAGGAGAACAAAGAAAAAGAATCTGGTATACGAGGCGAAATTAAAGAAATCGGTTGGGGAAATCAAATACGCTCCTATGTAATGCAGCCATATACAATGGTGAAAGATCATAGAACCAATATGGAGATAGGCAATACTGGAAGTGTATTAGACGGGAATATAGATCCCTTTATCAATGCGTATCTTTCCTGGAATAGTATTAACAATACAAATGCTATACAAAGTGAAAATTTATAAAGCATAAATTAACAAAAGACAAGGGAGGAAAACAAATGGCTGAAAAAATGCTTACCAACGAAACGAAGCAAGTCATTTTTGCCTTAGGAGATGAAGAGTATGGATTAGATATTATGATTGTAAATGCAATTGAAAAGTATACTGACATTGTTCGTATACCAAATGCACCCTCCTATATCCATGGAATCATTAATCTTCGGGGCGAGGTAATTCCAGTATATAATTTACGAATGAAATTTGGCCTTGCAGAAAAAGCAGTGGATGAAAATTCAAAATTAATCGTTGCCAGAACCAATAATATGAAAATGGCATATGAAGTTGATGAAGTAAAAGGGATCATGGAAATTCCAGGGGCTAATATTAGTGAAACACCAATTATTGTTAGAAGTTCTGCAACTTCCTATATGAAAAATGTTGCCAATATTAGTGGAAGAATGATTATATTACTTGACCATGATGGTATTGTATCCGAAAAAGAACTTGAAAAAATCGAGGATTTACTAGCAGAGCAATAAAAAATAGTATAAATTAAAGGGTTTGTCTCATTAAAATTGGGGCAGACTCTTTCTTATTGTATGCAAACAGTATTATTTTGAATAATTATTTAAAAAACAGTTGCATTAATGCATAAAGTATGTTAAGATATCTTCCTGTGAAAGACATGTGTTTTCGAGGCAAAAACATAATATAATCTGTTTCTGGGGGATAAATGAATGGATGAAGGTAAGTATTATATTGTTAAGAAAAAAGCAGTGCCTGAAGTTTTATTAAAAGTAGTTGAAGCAAAGCATTTACTGGATTCTGAGAAGGTTTTAACTGTTCAGGAAGCCTCTGATATGGTTGGAATCAGCAGAAGTTCTTTCTATAAATATAAAGATGATATTTTCCCGTTTCATGAGAATGCCAGAGGTAAAACAATAACCTTTATGCTTCAAGTGGATGATAAGCCAGGATTATTGTCTACGGTGCTTAATCGTGTGGCTAAGCATAATGCCAATATATTAACAATACATCAGAGTATTCCGGTGAATGGAATTGCATCCTTAACACTTAGCATTGAGATATCACCACAAACAGTGGATGCATCCAATATTTTTGAAGATATAGAAAGTATTGACGGAATACATTATCTTAAAATACTGGCAAGAGAATAAAAGAAAAGATTTATTGGTCTCCTACCTTTGGAGACCTATTAACAAATATAGATTTAGCTAGGACTGAAAGGAGTTTAACATGATAAACATAGCAATTTTAGGATACGGCACCATAGGATCTGGTGTTGTTGAGGTACTTGGACTTAATGGAGACAGCATTAGCAAAAAATGTGGCCATGAGATAAACATTAAGTATATTTTAGACTTAAAAGATTTTCCGGGGACACCCATTGAAAATAAAATAGTACACGATTTTAATATTATTGCAAATGACCCGGAGATTAAGATAGTTGTTGAAGTTATGGGAGGTGTAGAGCCTGCCTATAGTTTTGTAAAAGAAGCAATCTTAAGAGGAAAGAGTGTTTGTACTTCCAATAAAGAACTGGTTGCAAAGCATGGGGCTGAACTGTTAGCTCTATCTAAAGAACAAAAAGTAAACTTCCTGTTTGAGGCTAGTGTTGGAGGTGGTATTCCAATTATCCGTCCACTAAACCAGTCTTTAACAGCAGATGAAATTGAAGAGATTACTGGTATTTTAAATGGAACAACAAATTATATTCTTTCAAAAATGACAGATGAAGGAGCAGATTTTGATGCTACTTTAAAAGAGGCACAGGCAAAAGGTTATGCAGAACGTCATCCAGAAGCAGATATTGAAGGTTATGATGCCTGCAGAAAAATTGCAATTCTTTCTTCTCTGGCCTTTGGAATGCAGGTTGATTTTGAAGATATTTATACAGAAGGTATTACTAAAATAACGCAAACGGATATTATGTATGGAAAAGCATTAGGAGCTAAAATCAAATTATTAGGTACCAGTAAAAAAGAAGGGAACCATGTTTATGCTATGGTAGCACCAATGATGATTTTCCAAAACCATCCGCTGTATAGTGTAAACGATGTATTTAATGGAATCTTTGTAAGAGGAAACGTTATTGGTGATGTTATGTTTTATGGTAGCGGTGCAGGTAAACTGCCAACAGCAAGTGCAGTAGTAGCCGATGTGGTTGATGCAGCTAAACATCTAGGTACAAACATTATGACAATCTGGAGCAGCAAAAAACTTGAACTTTCCAGTATCACCCATGCAAAACATAAATTCTTTGTAAGAATTGCAGATAAGGATGCTTCAGTAAAAGAAAAGGTAAAAGAATTATTTGGAGAAGTCCAAGAGGTATTTGCAGAAGGTGTGGATAATGAATATGCATTTATTACCCAACCTATTGATGAAGAAACTTATGCAAAAAATGCTTCTCAAATAGATAACATTGTAAGTAATATTAGAGTTAGATCATAATTTATTAAAATAGTAATGTAATAAATACAAAAGTATTAAATATTAAAATCATTAAAGCATGACTTGGATAAAAAGTCAGGAGGATAAAGATGAAATATGTTATTATCTTAGGAGATGGCATGTCAGATGAACCCATTGAATTATTAGGGGGCAAAACTCCTTTAGAATATGCAACTACACCTACCATGGATGCTATATCCCAAATGGCTGAGATTGGACTTTGCCATACCATACCGGAAGGCATGAAACCGGGAAGTGATACAGCCAATCTATCCGTTTTGGGTTATGATCCAAAACAGTATTATACGGGAAGATCACCTTTAGAAGCCTTAAGCATTGGGGTGGATATGAAGTCAACGGATATTGCACTGCGGTGTAATATTGTTACCCTATCGGATGATAATTTACCCTATGAAGAAAAGTCCATTATTGACCATAGTTCCAGCGAAATATCAACAGAAGATGCAGCTGTATTATTAGAAGCAGTAAGACAGGTACTGGAAACTGATACATACAAGTATTATGTAGGGACAAGCTATCGTCATCTGACAATCTGGGATAAAGGGGAAGTGGTAGATTTAACACCGCCTCACGATATCTTAGGAAAAGTCATTGGTTCCTACCTGCCTGAGGATAAGAATTTAAAAGAAATGATGAGAAAAAGTTATGAAATTTTAAATGAACATCCACTGAATATAGATAGGGCAAAAAAAGGTTTAAACAAAGCCAATTCCCTATGGTTTTGGGGTGCTGGAACAAGGCCTGCACTAACTTCATTTGAAGAAAAGTTTGGGAAAAAGGGTGTTATGATTTCTGCTGTGGATTTATTAAAAGGAATTGCAGTTGGTGCTGACATGAAAGTAGTAGAAGTGGAAGGCGCTGATGGTACCCTTCACACAAACTATGAAGGAAAAGCCAGAGCAGCAGTACAGGAACTATTAGATAATAATTATGATTTTGCATATATTCATGTAGAAGCGCCCGATGAAATGGGGCATCAAGGTAGTACCATGAATAAAATAAAAGCAATAGAATATTTAGATGAAAGAGTGATAAAGATACTAAAAGAGGAGTTGGACCAAAGGGGTGCTGAGTACAGACTACTGGTTATGCCAGATCATCCGACGCCAATTGCATGTAGAACCCATACGAGTGATCCGGTTCCTTATATGCTTTTTGACAGCACAAAAACTTTGGTATCCAATCTTTTATATAATGAGGCTGACGCGAAACGTAGTGGAAACGTAGTAGACAATGGATACGAAATGATTCATAAATTATTTGCATAATTATTATAATTTTTAGCTTATTATCTTCGATGATATAGAGTAAAAATAGTAGGAGGCATAGTATGCTTATAGTAAAAAAATTCGGTGGAACATCAGTAGCCGATAAAGAGAGAATTTTAAACGTTGCCAGAAGATGTGTGGAAGAATATAAAAAAGGCAATGAAGTAGTGGTAGTATTATCAGCTATGGGAAAACAGACGGATGTTTTATTGTCCCAGGCAAGAGAAATTAATCCTAACGCAGCAAAAAGAGAGATTGATATGCTCCTTACTACAGGAGAACAAATTTCAGTCGCATTAATGGCAATGGCAATTGATTCCTTAGGTGTACCAGCAATATCATTAAATGCATTTCAGGTAGCAATGCATACAACATCAGTATATGGTAATGCAAGATTAAAGAGAATTGATTCCGAAAGAATTAGGAATGAACTTGCAAGCAAAAAAATTGTTATTATCACTGGATTCCAAGGAATTAATCAAGTGGATGACTATACCACTCTCGGAAGAGGCGGTTCAGATACTACAGCAGTTGCATTAGCTGCAGCTTTAAATGCGGATGCCTGTGAGATATATACAGATGTAGATGGTGTGTTTACAGCAGATCCAAGAGTAGTCTCTAATGCAAGAAAGATAGATGAAATAACTTATGATGAGATGTTAGAGTTAGCATCTTTAGGAGCAGGAGTGCTACACAACAGATCTGTAGAAATGGCTAAAAAATATGGTGTACAGTTAGTGGTACGTTCAAGTCTAAATAATACCGAAGGAACGATTGTCAAGGAGGAAGTAAATATGGAAAAATTGCTTGTAAGTGGAGTAGCAGCAGATAGAAACACAGCTCGTATTGCTGTTATGGGATTAGAAGATCAACCGGGGGTAGCTTTTAAATTATTCAACCATTTAGCAAAACACAACATTAATGTTGATATTATTCTTCAGTCCGTGGGACGAGATGGAACAAAAGACATTAGCTTTACTGTATCTGAAGATAATGTAGATGAAGCTGTTGAGATTTTAGAGCGTCACAGAGAAGGCAGCTTAAAGTGCCACGGTATTGATGTAGAAAAGAACGTAGCGAAAGTATCCATCGTAGGTGCTGGTATGATGACAAATGCAGGCGTAGCAGCTAAGATGTTTGAAGCTTTATATGATGCAGGAGTTAACATTAAGATGATTTCAACTTCAGAAATCAGAGTTACTGTTCTTATTGATGAAAGTTATGTAGATCAGGCCATGAAGGCAGTTCATGATAAATTTAGTCTGGCTTAAACTAGTATTACAGATAGGGTAAAAGAAAGATAGGTGGTACGATAGGTATTTGCATAAAAATATCTATCGTACCACCTTTTTATAAGATAATACCTTAAGTTTAGATTAAGTCAGTTTAAAACTTACTTATAAATCAACTTCAACTTTATCTACCTCTTCATATGGTGCAAGTGTAGAAACCATTCTTACCACGGAATTAGAATTATTTACTACATAATGAACTTCACTTGGTTCAATATGTATTAGTTGACCTTGAGTTAATGTATATTTTGTTCCATCAACAATAATATCAACTTCTCCCTCTAAAATATAAAAATCCTCTTCCATCACATTGTGATAATGGGCTTTAAAGTCTTGACCAGCTTGAAATTGAACAATCGCAAAATTCATTCTTGGACCTTTCATTAAGTATTTTGGTCCACTATCTCCGAATCGATATTCATAATCTTTTTCATCAACTATAAACATTCTTATGCCTCCTCAAATTAATTAGTGTTAATAATTCTTATTTAAAGTAAAACAATATTTTAATAGAAATGGATAAATTATATTCCAGGGGCTATCCACATGTTTTTCGTAAGTTTTAGATCGCATAGGTTTAGCTGTGCTTGGTATATTTTTTCCCATTGATTAAACATTTGGGTGTAAAGTATATGGTTATTATTATTCGGGTAGTAGGTTTCTTCCATCTGAACAATTCTATTTATAGCATTTTCAATATTATCATAAATACCAACACCAACACCTGCTAGAATGGCTGCTCCTAGTGCAGTTGCTTCTTTTACTTTTGGTATATGTACAGGCAATCCTAAAACATCGGATAATATTTGACACCACAATGGACTTTTGGATGCTCCAGATGCAAAAACTATTTCTTTGGGCATTTTTCCTGTAAGTGAAGCAACTAATTCCATATTACCTTTTGTGACAAGTGCAGCATTTTCCATAATAGCCCGGTAAAAGGTGTATCGGTTGAATTTTTCTGGATTTATAGCGAAGTTAGTAAAGGTTGGAGCGGCGTGTTTCCAATTTATATAATTCATTGTATCGGAAAAGGTGCACATCATACCGTAGCAACCTGCAGGTATTTTTTCGGCTTCCTGATTCATATAGAAATATGGGTCGACTCCTGTCTGTTTTGCTTTTTCTTTTTCAAGCTGACAAAATGCATCACGATACCATCGCATTATTAGACCAGGATAAAAAGCAATTGCTTCATATTGCCACAGATTAGGTAGTGCATGACAATTAACGCGAACCCGACATTCAGAGTCGGTTAATACTGTATTGGTGTTGTACTCATATTGCCAAAAACTACCTCCCATAACGGCTGCTTGTGATGGGGAAACAACGCCTACGCCAATGCATCCAAGTTGTGCATCACCGCCACCTGCTACAACGGGGGTGCCGTTTGTAAGTCCGGTTAATTCAGCCGCTTCAAGGGAAACACTTGCTACGATGGTTCCGCTTTCATAGACTGTTGGAAATATAGTGCTTTTTATTCCGGATTTTTCTGCTATTGTAGTATCCCATTGTCTTTTCTCTAAGTCAAAAACCCCTGAGGTACAACCGTTACTTGGTTCAGTGGAAAGGACTCCAGTAAGCTTATAGATTAACCAGTCATTAAACATTGTAACAGTTGCTATTTTTTCATAGATATCTGGCATTTTATTTTTGACCCACAAAATACGTGGAAGTGCGCCCAGTGCAAAGGTCTGACCTGATACGTTGTAAATTTCCTTCTCCAATGTAGGGGATTGTTCTATTAGCTGAATTACCTCGTCCTCCGAGCGTGCATCTACATTAGCACATGCCCATATTTCTCTCTTTTCTTTATCATACAAGACAATACCTTCTCGCATACTGGTTGTAGATATACCTACAATATCTTTGGTAGAAATACCACACTGTGCTATGGCATCTTTTATACATCCTGCTGCTAACTTCCAATTGTAAACCCAATCAAAGTCCATTGAACCTGGAAAGCGAGGATCTTCTTTGTGCTCCCACTCTTTTTGTGAAACTGCAAGCTGATTACCGTCTAAATCAAAGATAACAGCTCGTACACTACCCGTACCAGCATCAATGGCCATTAAGTAGCTTTTATCACCCATAAACCTTCCTCCTTAAAATATATAGTATTGCTTAAATTATTCTAGGTCCAACAATTTTTGTGCTGTGCTTTCGTCTGTAATTAAAATATCAAGATATTTGCCTTTTAAGGTTGCATTAATTGCTAGAATCTTACTGTCTCCTGCAGCAACGCCGATTACATTATTTAATTCTCTTAATAATGGTAGCGGTGTACTGATTAATCTTGAGTCGATTTCGGTATCAATTATGTTACCGTCTTTATCAATAAAATGGGAGAGTAAATCACCTACGGCTCCTTGCATTCGCAATAGTATGAAATCGTTCTGAGTAAGTATAGAAGATTTTATTATAGTCGCATCTTCGCTCATAGAACCAATTCCTACGATAGTCATACTTGCCAGTTTTATCATGCTCGATATTTCCTGGATAGAGGCTTCGTTTTTCATTGCCTCTGCCATCTCCTGAGAAGAAGCAAGGAGAGGGGAAGGCATTAAATAAAGCTTAGCGTTAAAGATATTAGATTGTGTATTTGGTAAATAATATCGGACACCACCAGTTAATGATACATAAGAAACCGTTGAATCTACATTGGTTGCCAAATGATTCAGAGTTCTTGATGGAGTGTCACCATAACCGAAATTTACAAAGCAATTATCTGGTATCCGATTACTAATATACATAGCTGCTGCTTTAGCAATTGTTTCATTTACCTCTTCGCTATTAGGATTAGTAGGCACTATATATATATCTTTTAGGTTATACTTCTGAATCAATGCCTGCTCTAACTCGATTCGTTTACTGGGGTTTGCTCGGATCTGAAATTGTACAATCCCACTTTCTCTAGCTTTATCTAACAGTTTTATTACTCTCATACGAGAAATTCCTAACAGATCGGCTATACTTTGCTGGGTCATATTTTCCAAATAATAGTACCAAGCAATTTTGGCCATTAAGTTTTCCTCGAATTCTTTCTCTGCTCTGTCCATAGTATGTAACTCCCTTCATTATTATATGATAAACATATGTTGTATTCACTATAATTGGATATCATTTGTTTTGAATAGAAACAATTGATTTTCTTTTTTAAAAGTATAGCAGTTTATATATAATATGTCAATATTAATCTTATGATGTAAAATGATGCATTATTGCACATAATATTTTTTACTAATCTTATATATATGGATAATATATACATATGTAATTTGAAATGATTTTGAATAATGTACAATATTACCATAGATAAAATGAATGAATTAAAAAAATGTTATTAAATATTTATTTTTATCTGTTGACAAAATGATTGAAATGTCTTATCATTTAGTCAAGTAAAGTACAACAAAATTTACATCAAGTAACAAATGTACTTGTTTTGATAGGAGGAAGAAAAATGCAAGTGATTGGGGAACCACCTATTAGCGAAACAATGATTTCATTACGAGGTATATGCAAATGTTTTTCATCAAACATAGTACTAAAAGGAATTGATCTAGACATTAGGCGTGGAGAAGTAGTGGCTTTGATTGGCGGTAATGGTGCTGGTAAGAGTACCTTGATGAAGATAATTATGGGTATCTATCAACAAGATAAAGGAGATATTTACTTAAACGGAGAAAAAGTAAATATGGTAAAACCTTCCGTAGCACTAATTCATGGCATTTATTTAGTTCCACAGGAACCTATGTTGTTTCCTAATATGACAGTAGAAGAGAATATAACAATAGGATTTCCGAATAAAAAGTCTGAATTACATACTAGAATTGTTGCTATCATGGATCAATTAGGATGGAAAATCAAGTTAGATCGTAAAGCAAATACGTTATCTATCGCAGAGCAGCAATTAGTTGAAATTCTAAGAGGGCTTCTTAGAGATTCAAAAATATTAATTTTAGATGAACCAACGTCTTCTTTAACATTTAATGAAGTAGAATCTTTATTTAAATTAATAGAGGATCTGAAGAAGAAAGGAATTTGTATCTTTTATATTACTCATCGATTATCAGAAGTTTTTGAAATTGCAACACATGTTGCGATTATGCGAGATGGAATGATAACCTTAAAAGGTCCAGTATCTGATTTTACCAAAGATGATTTAGTCAAAGGATTATTACCACCTGAAACAAAGATGAAAACTAGTGAAAAATCAGAAGCTTTAGATTACACAAATCTAAAGCCCATATTGCAAGTTCAGAACTTTACAGGCTATGGATTTAGAGATATTAATTTAGAAGTTTATCCAGGTGAGATTCTTGGAGTAGCAGGAGTAGTTGGTGCAGGAAGAACAGAATTTGCAACTACTATTTTTGGGATGGATGATGTAAAGTCAGGACACGTAATAATGGATGGTGAAGATATTACAGGAGCTTCTACAAGAACAGTCTTAGATAAAGGTATTAACTATGTTCCAGAAGATAGATATCAAAATGGAATTTTTAAGATTGGCGATGTAGGGTCTAATCTATCATCTGCATTTCTTAGAAAAAGTAGTAAGTTTTTTTTGAATTTTAAGTCTGAAAAACAATTAGCTGATGATTATATCAAAAATTTCAGAATTAAGGTAACCGGACAAAATCAAGTTATGGGATCTCTTTCTGGCGGAAATCAGCAAAAAGTGGTTATTGCAAGAGCATTATCTACGTTACCCAAAGTAGTAATCTTAGATGAGCCTACCAGAGGTATAGATGCCGGAGCAAGAGGTGATGTATATACGATTATAAACCAATTAAAAAAGCAGGGAGTTGCAGTGTTACTAATTTCTTCTGATTTTGAGGAAATAGTTGAATTAAGTGATCGAGCAGTGATAATGTATCAAGGTTCAATCAACCAAAGTTTTATAAGAGAACAAATAAATTTGGATAATTTAACAGCAGCTTCGTTTGGCGTATATGAGGAGGATGGTAATGAATGAAAACTTTAAAAAGAATTTTTAAAGCAAGAGAAATATCGTCCTTAACTTTTTTGATAATTATGTTTCTAGTTGTAGGTGCAGTCAATCCTGCATTTCTACAGATAAGAAATCTATTTCTTACGTTTAACGGAAGTGTCGTGTTTGTACTTTTGGCTGTTGGAATATCTTTTGTAATTATAACAGGAGAAATTGATGTTTCTATAGGTGCCACCCTTGGATTAGCAGCAGCAGTTTCAGCAACTTTGTTAAGAGGTGGAAGTCCATGGATAGTTGCACTAATTGCAGCAATATTAGTTGGTATCGGAGTTGGACTTATTAATGGTATCGGAGTTACTGTTTTAAGGGTACCTTCCATCATAATGACACTTGGAGTTAATGGAATTGTAAGAGGAGCTATTTACGTATATACCAACGGTAAATGGGTAGAAAATATTCCCTTTGAGTTTAAAGCTCTTTCACAAGCAAGTATTTTTAAAACAGTAACTTATTTTTTCTTCTGTACAATTTTATTTATGCTCTTGGTTCATTTCATACTCACTAAAACTAGACAAGGACGTCATTTTGCAGCAGTTGGTGATAATATGCAAGGGGCAAATCTAATTGGAATACCAGTTGATAAAACAAAAGTGATAGCATATATAGTAAGCGGAATTTTTGCTGCTATAGCAGGTATTGTTTATGTAAGCCGTGTAGGCTTTGTTACTCCTACAGCAGGAAATGGATATGAAATGAAAGCAATTGCTGCATGTGTGTTAGGGGGTATTAGTCTTGCAGGTGGAGTTGGAACTGTGGTTGGTGCAACAATAGGTGCAATTATTATGGCTTCCATCAGTCGTGTTTTAGTATTTTTACAATTTTCTTCAGATTATGATAATACAATTACAGGAATTTTACTAATTGTAATTGTAGTTGCAGACTCCTTAATTCAAAGACGTATTTGTGAAAAGGCACGTCGGGAAAGATTGTCGGCAAGAACGTTATCAGAAGTAGGAGGTAAAGGCGATGAATAAAAGTCTATTAAAAGAAAAACTATTTCGGTGGGAAAATTTTCTTGTCCTCATTTTGATAACGGAGATTATAATATTTGGTTTGCTAAATCCTAAGTTTTTACAATCCAGAGTTTTATTGGGGAGTATTAACGATTTTATATCAATTTGCATTATTTCATTATTTGTAACTTTTGTATTTATAACTGGTGGAATGGATATTCAAGCAGGTTCCATTGTGGGACTAACATCAATTTCTTTAGGAGTTTTATGGCAAGATGCGGGATTAAATATTTGGGCAGCTGTTGTTGTTGCCATTTTAATTGGAGCTATATGTGGTGCAATTAGTGGATTTTTAGTTGCATTTACTGGTGTTCAAGCCATGGTTGTGACTTTGGGTGGACAGTTCCTATATTCGGGATTAGCCTTAGCAGTAGTTAATTTATCTTCTTCTAGTGCATTTGAGGGAATTAGTGGATTTCCTAACTCATTTATAGCTCTTGCAACGAGCAAAACTCTTGGAATACCAAACCAAGTAATAGTTTTCTTAATATTAATCATTTTAAGTTATATTTTATTACATAAAACAAAATATGGAAGATATATATTCCTTTGTGGAATCAATCGTAATGCGGCTATATACTCTGGTATCAAAACCAAATTAATAATTATGAGTACCTATATTCTTTCCGGAATGAGTGCTTCTATCGCAGGAATTGTGTTAACAAGTTATCTTGGTTCAGCAAGAGCAGATCTTGGTAAAGAGTTAACGCTGCCAATAATAACAGCAGTAGTTCTAGGCGGAACTTCTAATTTGGGTGGAAAAGGTGGAGTATTGGGAACAGCTCTAGCAGCAGTAGTTATTGGAATAATGAGATTTGGATTAGTTATGGCAGGATTGCCAACTCAGTATTTAGATATACCAATAGGTACATTACTTGTGGTTACAGTAGCAGCCCGAACAGTTTCAGGCAATACAAAGTTGATAAAAACCATTGGTAAAATGTTTGGCAAGGCTTAGGTTTGTGTTGAATTTGTTGATTATTATATTTTTATAATAATAGATGAAAAATAATGTATTGAGGAGGAATTGGTATGAAAAAGAAAGTAGTAAGTATTATGTTATGTGTAGCAATGATGGTAACATTAATTAGTGGGTGTGCTAAAAAAGATACTCAAACTGGAGCTAGTAATGATACAACAGCAGCTACAACAGCAGCACAAACGGAAGCCGCTACAAGTGGAGAAGCTTCAAGCGATGATATTTCCATTACTTTTGTTCCTAAATTATCAGGTAATGCATTTTTTGAATCAGCTAATACTGGTGCACAGGAATATGCAGCTAAAGTTGGTGGATATACCGTTAAATATGATGGAAATCCTGAAGCTGCAGTTGCAAACCAAGTAGCAATCATTAACAATGCTATTTCTCAAGGAGCAGATGGTATCTGTGTTTCATCTGTAGACGCAACTGGTCTTGATGCAGCCATGAAAAAAGCAATGGAAGCAGGCCTAGCTGTTGTAACTTGGGACTCTGATGTATCAAATGATGCACGTTCCTTAATGGTTTCTCAGGGAACCCCTGAACAACTTGGTCAAATGTTAGTTGATATGGCAGCAGAAGGAATGGAAGATCCTTTAGCGGATGACGTAACATATGCTTGGCACTATTCTCAAGCTACCGTTGCTGATCAGAATTCCTGGCAAGTTGCTGGTGAAGCATATATTGCTGAAAAGTATCCTAACTGGACAAATGTAGCACCAGATAATTATTACAGCGAACAGGATGCTGAAAAAGCAATCTCCGTTGGTGAATCAATTTTAACTGCACATCCTGATATTACAGCAATTATTTGTAATGACTCAACTGCATTACCAGGGCAAGCACAAGCAGCTCAGAATCTTGGATTAACATCTGAAGATGTAGTCATAACAGGTTTTGCTGCACCTAACTCAATGAAAGATTATTGCCGTGCTGGAATTATTGAAAGATGGGGATTATGGGATTGTAAAGTTCAAGGTGCTATGGGAACTTATCTTGCATACTGGTTAGCTTCAGGTAATACGTTTAAAGTTGGTGATAAAATTGAAATACCTGAAATAGGTACGGTAGAAGTTATGCCAAATACAATATTAAATCCAGATGCTTATACAGCTGAAGATTCTGGTGTTGTATTGTTGCCAGAAAGAACAGTATTTGATATTAATAATATGGATAATTATGATTTCTAAGAGACGTAAGTAATAATTTAATTCAGTTTATAAGTAAAGTATAGATATATTTAAAGATTAAGAATACCGAGAATATATTAATGACTTTAGTTATATAAATTTGGGGGTCTCACTTCATAAAGGTGTGACTCCTAAACTATTAAAGTAGTTGTAAAAGGAGGTAAATGAATGGCAGATTTAGATGGATTGAAGGTTGCAAAGGATTATCATGTTGGTACATCTTTTGCAAAACAAGGTGGATTCTATGTAAAAGGAATGGCAGATGTAGACTGGGGCATGAAAGCCCGTTTGGCCAGTATTTTTAAACCAGAAAGTGGTCGTACTGTTATGCTTGCATTTGATCATGGGTATTTTATGGGATCTACAGCAGGACTTGAGAGATTAGATATTGTAATTCCTCCTGTTTTAGAACATATTGATGTGCTAATGGGAACAAGAGGTGCGTTACGTACATGTATATCAGCAAGTACAGGAAAAGCGGTAGCCCTACGTGTAAGCTGCGGTTCCTCTATATTAGATGATGACCTAAGCCATGAAGTTATTGGAGTTAGTATTGAAGATGCTGTTAGAATGAATGCAGCATGTATGGCTGTTCAAACTTTCATTGGTGCAGATGGAGAGAAGGACAGTTTAGATAATCTTTGTAAGACTGTTGATGCAGGTATTCAGTATGGTATACCAACAATGGGTGTTGTTGCTGTTGGAAAGCAAATGGAAAGAACAAGTAGATTCTTTAAGTTGGCGACTCGCATATTACCTGAATTAGGTGCACATATTGTAAAGACATATTATTGTGAGGATTTTGAAGAAATTACTGCTGCTTGTCCTGTTCCAATTGTAGTTGCAGGTGGTAAAAAACTGCCTGAAGATGAAGCATTGGAAATGTGCTATCATGCTATAGCTGAGGGAGCTGCAGGTATTGATATGGGACGAAATATCTTCCAGAGTCTTGATCCTGTTGCTATGGCACAAGCAGTTAATATGATTGTTCATAAGAATGCTACAGATAAAGAAGCATACGAATTTTTCTTAGATACAAAAAAATAAGACCATATTTATATTTATCACGCCTAAGGTTTTAAAAAATAGCCTGTTGTTAATTTCCAACAGGTTATTTTTTTACGTTATTAATGTTTGTTATTTTTTAATAACATAAACTTTACAGGATTTATTGTTTCATTATTGTATTATTTTATTCCTTGGTTTTGAACACTATTTTATTTATTCGGGAATCCTTATTTCCCCATCTTCATAAATGTAATCATAAACACTGGTGGTATAAGAGATTACACTTTTACTTTGTACATCAAAAAATTCATAATATTTTAGAGTGGTATTTGTCTCACATACTAAAAGGATAGTAGTATTGCTTGCCCAAAGAGGTTCAATAATCTTAACTGCAATTCCTAATTTATTTTCTATAAGACGTATTTCACCAAAACCATTGTAATTATAGCTGAACTCAAGTGGATCAAGGTCGGTAAGCATTAAGGATTGTGTTTTATCTATTGAAAATACTTTATAAATTACACTACTTGAATTAAGTCTTTTTGCTGTCATTTCATCTACCAGCGGCACCATAAGACTCCAATTCACTTTATCATTATCATCTATTATGCAAAGGTTTTTACTTGTATTTTTATTATCCCATTTTGCATAATTACTTAAGTAAATCTTTGTTCCATCGGTAATCATATAACTGTATACCGTTTCTGTTATCCCTTTTCCCTCACCTGCAAAATTATCACGTGAATTGTCTACAAAAACCGTAAAATATGTGTCCTGATTTACACTATAAATAATATCAGTAATAATGGGGTCCCCTTCCACCGTAGATTGAACAATCCTTAATTGTGATGCAATATTTCTACTTACATTCTCAACAAATATTTGGACCATTTTGCTATTTTCAATTCCTGACGGGGTTATGACAACAGCCCCTTCTTTTGCAGCTTTTTCCATATTGTAATCCGCGTCAAGATTCTTAAGATCCTCAAAACCATTTGGAGTGGAAGCTGTTATATTTGATTCACCAAGTTCAAATTCTGCATAATAATTTTTATTATCAATTTCTTTAATTACCCGATATTTTCCGTTAGTAAACGAATAATCAAACCATGAAAGATCAATGTAAATGGTAGTAGCAGATTGAGGCGAAGCAATATAACCTATGGCATGCCACCCAAAATTCTCTGGAAAAGGAATCTGATACCAGGTTCCATCAATTAGCTTTTCTATGGAAAAAGGCTCACCATAAATAGATTCCTTTTCTGTGTTATTTTGAATAAAACAAGTAATACGCTCAATATCCTTTCCATAAACTTCATACTGAGTAGTTAAAATAATATTACCTGATGTATCAAAATCAGAAATTTTTTTGTCGGATGCAATTAAGGAATTATCTTTTATGGTACAACCAGATGAAATGATAAGAATAGTTAAAATTAATAATAATTTATATATTTTACTCATATAGCCGCCTCTCATAATAGAATTTAGTGGGTGATTGCCAAAATAGGTTGCCAAAATATCCAGTTCTCAGTATATTGAACTATAATTAAAATATACCACAAATATAGGTGTCAGGCACCATGAACAAATCATGAACAAAATGTTTCTATTTTGTTCATAGTTTGTTCATGGTGCCTGACACCGGTCTTGATTTTAACTGTCTGCAATGGTATTATGGAAGAGAATGTATGTTAAATTATATGGAACAAAGGAGCAACATAATGGATATATTAAAGCAGCTGCGGGACGAGCTTGGTATTAAATTAGAGCAAGTAGAAGCTACCGTAAAATTAATTGATGAAGGAAATACCATACCCTTTATAGCCAGATACCGTAAAGAAGTAACGGGTTCATTAAATGATGAAGTATTAAGAAATTTGCACGAAAGGCTTCTTTATCTTCGAAATCTGGAAGATAAGAAAGCTAGTGTATTATCAAGCATAGAAGAACAGGGAAAACTGACGGAAGAGTTAAAGAACCAGATTTTAGCGGCTACAACACTAGTAGTTGTGGAAGATTTATACCGACCATATCGTCCAAAGAGAAGAACCAGGGCTACCATTGCCAAAGAAAAGGGACTAGAACCACTAGCCAATATTATACTATTGCAAATGACGAATCAGCCTATTGAAAAAGAGGCAGCAGCTTTTCTCTCAGAAGAAAAAGAGGTTGTAACAGTGGAAGAGGCCATTGCCGGTGCAATGGATATAATTGCGGAGAGTATTTCTGATGAGGCTGATTATAGAATTCACATTAGAAAGGTTACTTTTGATGAAGGAATAATTGCCTCAACCTGCAAGGATGAGAAAGCAGAGAGTGTCTATGAGATGTATTATAATTTTGAAGAGAAGCTGACGAAACTGGCTGGTCATAGAGTGCTTGCTCTCAATCGTGGTGAAAATGAGAAGATATTGACCGTAAAAATAATGGCGCCAGAAGATAAAATTCTTCTGTATCTCCAAACTAAGACAATTACAAGAGATAATCCATACACCAACGATATTTTAAAATCAACCATTGAAGATAGTTATAAAAGGCTTATTGCTCCAGCCATTGAGAGGGAAATAAGAAATGATCTTACGGAAAAAGCCGAAGATGGTGCTATTAAAGTATTTGGTAAGAACTTAGAGCAGCTTCTGATGCAGCCTCCAATTGTGGGACAAGTGGTACTTGGTTGGGATCCGGCATTTCGTACCGGTTGTAAACTTGCAGTAGTAGATGGAACTGGCAAAGTGTTAGATACTATGGTTATTTATCCGACAGCACCACAAAACAAAGTGGATGAGGCTAAGAAAAAGGTAAGTGAATTAATCAAGAAATATGGAATATCAGTAATTTCCATTGGAAATGGAACTGCTTCAAGAGAATCTGAATTAATCGTTGCAGATTTATTAAAAGAAATGCACAGCCATGTTCAGTACGTTATTGTAAATGAAGCAGGAGCCTCTGTATATTCAGCAAGTAAACTGGCGACGGAAGAATTTCCAAACTTTGATGTGGGTCAGAGAAGTGCTGCTTCCATTGCAAGAAGATTACAAGATCCTCTGGCAGAGCTAGTTAAAATTGATCCAAAATCCATTGGAGTTGGACAGTATCAGCATGATATGAACCAAAAGAAATTATCGGAGGCATTAACCGGAGTCGTTGAAGATTGTGTAAATAAAGTAGGAGTTGATTTAAATACAGCCTCAGCTTCCCTTCTTGAATACATTTCCGGTATCAGTAAGGTAATAGCGAAAAATATTGTATCCTATAGGGAAGAGAATGGACGATTTACGAATCGAAGTCAATTGCTTAAAGTGGCAAAATTAGGACCAAAAGCATTTGAACAGTGTGCTGGTTTTATGAGAATACAAGATGGTAAAAATCCATTGGATGCAACCAGTGTTCATCCCGAATCCTATGAAGCAGCTACCAACTTATTAAATAAACTTAACTTTACTTTAACTGATTTAAAAACCGGTGGGCTAGTGAATCTTTCAAAACTTGTAAAAGATAAAAAAGCAATGGCAGATAATCTGGGAATTGGTGAAATAACACTGATTGACATTATAAAAGAACTAGAAAAGCCAGGTAGAGACCCTCGTGATGAGATGCCAAAACCAATTTTAAGAACTGATGTTTTAGAAATGAAAGATTTAACAGAAGGTATGCTCTTAAAAGGAACTGTTCGTAATGTAATTGATTTTGGTGCCTTTGTAGATATCGGTGTTCATCAGGATGGATTAGTTCATATCTCTCAATTGACAGATAAGAAGTTTGTTAAGCATCCATTAGATGTAGTTAGTGTTGGTGATGTTGTAGATGTAAAGGTTATGAGCGTTGATGCTGCCAAAAAGAGGATACAACTTACTATGATCCTTTAGTTTGCCAAAGCTTAGAAAGCAATATTATAAATATAAAACTTAAGCCATTAAAATTTAGCAAATTTTAAGAAACGTCATATAATACAAGGTAACATAAAAACTTGTGCTATATGGCGTTTCTTTTTGTCGTTTTCTAAGGAACTACTTATGAGGCTGAAATCAATAATTATTACTATTTACCATGTACTACACATATTAATATACAACAATATAATAATTTTAACAGCAGTGGTTACTAGAGATGGTGACTGTACAAAACCCATAGAATGCAACAATGCTACTGTAATATAAAGTTGATAGGGACAAAAACAATAAAATATATTCCATTTAAGAGGAGCATTAACATGGGAAAAAAGGAAATTCACAAATCAAGGAAACCGAAACTTTGTCTGGTATCCTCTTCAGGAGGTCACTGGGAACAGTTACAAAGGCTACAACCTTTACTAGAAAAATATGATGGATTTTATGTTTCTGAAAAAACAACCTATAACTGTGGTGCTAATTATACTATGCTGCAAACGGACCTAAAAGATATGTGGATGATTCCCAAAATGATATGCAATATGGGTAAAGCAGTTTTTATATGGTTTAGAGAAAAACCTGATTTTGTGATTACCACAGGTACTTTAGTGGCATATCCTTTCTATTTGCTGAGTATTCTGTATAGGAAAAAGTTTATTTTTATAGAAAGCTTTTCAAGAATCTATGACGGAACGAAAGCTGGACGAATGATGTATAAACATGCGGATTTGTTTATCGTTCAGTGGGAAACTTTATTAGAGATTTATCCGAAAGCAGTCTATGGAGGGAGCATCTATTGATCTTTGTTTGCGCAGGTTCCAGGGAATATCAATTTAACCGTTTATTTCAAAAGATAGATGATTTACTTGAAAAGGGTGTAATTCAGGAAGAAGTTTTTGCACAGATAGGGGCATCAACATATAAACCAAGGAATTATCAATATAGGAATTACATAAGCAAAGAAGAATATAATCAATGGATGGAAGCAAGTAGACTGGTTATTACTCATGGTGGTACCGGCTCCATTATTGGGGCTTTAAAAAAAGGCAAAAAAGTAATAGCAGTCACCAGGCTAAGCAAATATGAGGAACATGTGGATGATCATCAAAAGCAAATTGTAGACCTATTTACCAGGGAACATTATATCCTAGGAGTTCACGAAATAGAGGAACTAAGGGAAGCACTTGCTTTAGTGGATGAGAAGTCTACCATACTAAGAAGATTTGAAAAAGAATCCTATATTCTTAACATCATAGAAGAGTTTATTAAAAACAACTATCATTGAGGAGAGAGGAATGAATAAAAGAGTAAAAAATGCAGTTCTTATACCTATGAATATATTGTATAAATTTAATCCGTCTGTCACCTTGAAACTATTGTATCGACTAAAGACGGGGCGCAGACTAAATCTGAAA
Source organism: Anaerocolumna sp. (assembly GCA_029256035.1). Taxonomy (GTDB): domain Bacteria; phylum Bacillota; class Clostridia; order Lachnospirales; family Lachnospiraceae; genus Anaerocolumna. The sequence continues at coordinate 43,626 of JAQSYR010000002.1, forward strand.
AGTCCAAAAACCTACACAGAAAAAATTCAGTGGTTAAAACTAAATTATAAAAGCAAACTTCTTCCTATCTGTACAGATAAATATACTGTCAGAAAATATGTGAAACACTGTGGCTGTGAAAATATTCTGACAAAGTTGTACTGGTATGGATATGACCCCTCCGCTATACCATTTGATGATTTACCTGATCAATTTGTGATTAAAGTAACTCATGGCAGTGGTTTTAATATTATTTGCAAGAATAAGCAGGAACTGGATATCAGTGCAACAACTCGGGTGCTAAAGAGGTGGTTAACAGAAAAATATCTTCCCTGCTATGGAGAATGGTTTTACGGGGTAATTAAGCCAAGAATTATAGTAGAAGAATATTTAGATGATGGAAAAGGTTCTTCTCCCAAAGATTACAAATTTTATTGCTTCCATGGAGAACCAAAGCTAATCAATGTTCATGTAGACAGATTTACAAATCACAAAAGCATTTTACTTGATGTTAATTGGAACCCTTTAAAGAATATTAAAATGAAAGAAGTTGACAACTCTATTAAAGTTGAAAAACCATCCGAATTAGATGAGTTGTTAAAGTATGCAAGAATATTATCCAAAGGGTTTCCTCATGTCAGGGTTGATTTATATATTGTAAATTCTAAAATATATTTTGGTGAATTAAGCTTTACCAGTGATGCAGGTTTTGTAACCATATCACCAATTCAAACGGAAGAGATCATTGGAGAATGGTTAAGGATTCCATCAGGTGGGGGGAACTTATGATTAAAATATTAATGGTTGCAACAACCCATTTTGAGTTAGATGGTATTACAAATAGTTTAATGAACTACTATAGGCATATGGATAAGTCAGATATGCAAATTGACTTTGTTACACCCAATAAAGTAGTTAAGAGGTTAAAAAAGGAATTAACAAGGGGTGGAAGTAAGATTTACGTTCTTCCTATGCGCAATACAAGACCATTTAGGTATGCAGCTCTTTTAAGCAGGATTATCAGAGCTGGTAAGTATGATATCGTGCATGCTCATGGTAATAGCTGTACTTTGCAGACAGAGATGTTTGCAGCAAAAATAGGAGGCGCTAAAATTCGTATTGCACACAGCAGAAATACATCCTGCGATCATAAATTTATACACCTGTTATTACGCCCCTTCTTTAACCGTACCTATACCCATGGTTTTGCCTGTGGCAAGGAAGCGGGGAAATGGTTGTTTGGCAACAAGACATTTACAGTAATAATTCCTATTGGATGTATTTTATGAACTGCTTAAAATTGATCCAAACCAAGTACTGGTTTTAATGGGAGACGGAGAATTAAGAAGTGAGATAGAGTTTAAAATAAAAACACTGGGAATGGAAGAAAATGTTATATTAACAGGCAAAACACTAGAAGTATCAAATTTATTACAGGCCATGGATATTATGGTGTTTCCATCAAGACACGAAGGACTGCCAAATGTTGTGGTGGAATGGCAGCTGGCCGGTCTTCCTTCCCTGGTATCAGATAAGGTGACCCAGGAGGTTAAGGTTACGGATCTTGTTACCTTTATGCCATTAGAAGAAGGTCCATATGCTTGGGCTAGTAAGATTAATGAAATGATTCTTTCGGATCGTAACAAAATGAGGGAAGAAATTAAGGATCAGATGAAGGCAGCAGGATTCGATATTGAGGAAAATGCAAGAGAGCTGAAACAAATCTATCAGACTCTAATAGAAGAGAAAAAAATTAATCATGAGAAAAATGAAATAAAACAGATGAAAGAAAAAAAGATAAATAAA
>JAQSYR010000146.1 GCA_029256035.1 Anaerocolumna sp.
TTCCATCCTCATTCTGTTTCTACAAATGGCAACTTAAGCCTAAGGTTATCTTTCGTTTATGCTTAGACTGTTTATACTGTCTAACAATTCATGTTTTATATTGTATAACGTGGTTGATAAATCTACATATACATTATGTGGATTCACTAAACGTCTGGTTTCATCCCATAAAGTTTCTAATTCTTTCTGACAATAAGCCCGTATCTCCATAACAGAAGGAGAAGTATATACACACTCACCTTTAAGGAAAATAGGTGCCAACATCTCTCTAACTGAATAGCTTCCCGCCTTTAGGGTTGTTTTCTTCCAAGTTGCTATAGGGTCAAATAATTTTAAATTACAATCCTCTGAATACTTTTCATCAGCCATAGCGATCAAATCAGCTTTAATTTTACCAGATTCTTTGTCATAAATACGGAAAATAGTTTTATTTCCAGGGTTTGTTATCTTCCATTGATTTTCAGATAGTTTAATCTTAGGTACAAAGACTCCATTCTTTTCTATGGCAGCCAGTTTATAAACTCCCCCAAATGCCGGCCAGTCTTTTGATGTAATTAAATTTGTACCAACTCCCCAGGAATTAATCTCAGCACCCTGGGTTTTTAATGAATCAATTAGGTATTCATCCAAATCACTGGATGCTAAAATCACCGCATCTTTAAATCCTGCATTGTCTAACATTTTTCTTGCTTTCTTTGAAAGATAAGCTAAATCCCCGCTGTCTAATCGAATACCATATTTGGGAGGCATATTGCCAGATTCTTTTAATTCCTTAAAAACCTGAATAGCATTTGGCACTCCAGCGCGCAAGGTATCATAAGTATCTACTAATAGAGTAACATTATCTGGATATAGCTCCGCATATTTCTTAAATGCAGTTAATTCATCATCAAAACTCATAATCCAACTATGAGCATGGGTTCCCAGGGCTGGAATATCAAAATATTTTGCTGCAAGTACATTACTCGTCCCCATGCAGCCGCCAATAACGGCAGCTCTTGCACCATAAGTTCCTGCATCAGGTCCTTGTGCACGCCTTAATCCAAACTCCATTACTCCGTCTCCTTTTGCTGCATAACAGACTCTGGATGCTTTTGTGGCAATTAAACTTTGATGATTAATTATATTTAAGATTGCTGTTTCAACTAGTTGAGCTTCCATAATAGGTGCAATAACTTTTACTAAGGGTTCCATTGGAAATACTACAGAACCTTCCGGGATTGCATAAATGTCCCCCGTAAAGTGAAAATCTTTCAGGTATGCCAGAAAATCATCCTCAAAAATTTTAAGACTTTTTAAATAATTAATATCCTCCTGGTCAAAATGAAGGTTTTTAATATAGTCAATTACCTGTTCTAACCCGGTACATATGGAATATCCCCCGTCCGATGGATTATTTCTATAAAATGCATCAAATATAACAATTTCATTAGATTTATTTTTAAAATATCCCTGCATCATGGTTAATTCATAAAAATCAGTTAGTAAAGTAAGATTCTCTTTTCCCATAGTAGCTCCTTTGTTCCTGGTCCGAAGAATTCCTTAACACTCAAACCATTTTATATCAAATTATAAACACATTCTTATACATTATAACACATAATTTTCATTGTACAACAAAATGCAGTATTTATTTCAGCATGATTCATAAAATCTCTACCACAAGGTAAGAAACTACGTATAAAAATACTATATATTTTTGTCAATCATGTGTTATACTATTGAGGTTGGGGGACTGTAGGAAATTATATTAAAAATTTTGGAGGATTTTATGAGAACTTTAGGAATCTGCTTATTTTTATTTTTATTTTTTATCATAAGTATTCCACTATATTTAGTGGAAACAATCATAGGTAAGTTTAGCCCTTACAGGAAGGTAACATCATCACAGGCAATTGTTGTTTGGGCTTTGAATTGCATGTTATTTATTAGTGGTACCAGGAAAACCATAATCGGACTTGAGAATGTACCAAAAGATCAGGCTGTTCTATACGCCGCTAATCACAGAAGTTATTTCGACATTATTGTAGGTTATACCTCAGTTCCTAACCTAACAGGATTTGTTGCCAAAAAAGAGATGAAAAAGGTTCCTTTTATTAGTGTATGGATGAAATATCTCAATTGTCTTTTCTTAGACCGTGATAATATTAAAGAAGGTTTAAAAATGGTGCTTGAAGGAATAGAACTAATTAAAAAGGGATATTCTCTATGGATTGCACCAGAAGGAACAAGAAATACGGAGAAGGAACTTCTGACCTTTAAAGAGGGTAGTTTAAAAATTGCTGAAAAATCTGGTTGTCCAATTATTCCTGTCACCCTTAATAATACAGATGCACAATTTGAGCGTCAGTTTCCATGGGTTAAGAAGGCACATATTATTATTGAATTTGGAAAGCCTATTTATCCAAATGAGTTAGAAAAGGAACAGCGTAAATTTTTAGGCTCCCATGTTCAGAGTATAATTCAAAATACGTATAACAAAAATCAATCACTGATATAAGTCATAGAATATATTGCATAAATTTTCTTATTGGTGCATATTCTCAGGGCTTGAACTTTTATTTGTTTAATGATACAATAATAGCACTGCATTATAGATGGAAGGAGGTACATACATGAATATTGGACAAATAATATTATTAGTCGTACTAGTTCTCGTAGCCGTAGCTTTAATTATATTATACCGTTATGGTTCAAAACTACAGAAACAATCCAGTGAGAGTCAGGCTCAGATGTGGGCTGGTGCACAAACTGTCTCCATTCTGGTTATTGATAAAAAACGTTTGAAGTTAAAGGAATCTAACCTTCCACAAATTGTTATTGATCAAACACCAAAGTATTTACGTCGTTCTAAGGTTCCGGTAGTAAAAGCTAAAATCGGTCCTAAGATTATGACATTGATGTGTGATGATAAGATTTTCGATTTAATCCCTGTAAAAAAAGAAGTAAAAGCTGTAATGAATGGTATCTATATTTTAGATGTAAAAGGACTTCGTTCCAACTTAGAAGCCAAACCAGTAAAGCAAAGCCTTATGCAAAAAATAAAAAGCAAAATAGTGAAATAAAAATGACGTCCGGATTGTGCCGGACGTTTTTTAATGTATTTTCATATTTAATGTATTTTCATAAGAAGTTAATTTCATAAGAAACTTGCTTCCTATGAAACTTGTTTAATAAGAAACTTGTTTCTTTGAAGATATTTTAATTATTATTTCGCAGTCTGATACATGTGCATAATTTACATCAAGTGCATATTTTATATTCACACTAATCTTGTCCTCTTCCTGAGCAACAGATAAATAAGTAGTATGAATACCAACCTGAAGTTCTCCAAAAGGCGTCTGATAGATTGTCATACTGTTTTCATTTTCTGAAAAAGACATATGAACATTACTTGCACCCTTTTTTATAATATCAACCTGTTTCTCTGAGATTTTAAGAGTACAGTTGCTTATATCTTCAACATCTTCTGAAATCTCCTGATAGAGTATATAATGTTTCCCATTTTTATAAAAATACTCGCCGCTTGAAACTACTTCAACCGTTTCTTCTTTATCTATTTCATATTGTAGTCCGGATATGGACATCAATACATCTTTTTTCATAGTACCTCCCGATTCTTGGTATTATGCACCAACAATAACATCTTTTATCTCTGCCACTTCACAAGGTAATATTGTACCTGCAAATTCTTTGAATTTCTCGGCACCGTCACTTACATAAAACCTGTGGTTTCCTACCGGAGTGGTACTTTGTATCCCTTCATTTTCTAAAACTTCCTTTAAGGTTCTTGCTGTTTCATAGGCCGGATTAACAAGAGTTACTTTGTCTCCTACAATGGAAGATATTACATGACGAATGAGAGGATAATGAGTACAGCCAAGCACAAGGGTATCAATGTCCTTCCCCTGGAGCTCACTAATATATCTT
>JAQSYR010000147.1 GCA_029256035.1 Anaerocolumna sp.
TCATTAAATATTGATTATGTATATGATGTAGATCATTTTGTAAGGGCTGGGGAAACAATTGACTCAGAGAAATTAGAGATAGGCTGCGGTGGGAAGGGGTTAAATCAATCCATTGCATTAAGTAAAAGTGGTGTTAAAGTCTGGCATGCAGGTGCTGTTGGTGAAAATGATTCGGATATGCTTCTTAAACTATTATGTAATGCAGGAGTAAATACCGAATACATAAAGAAAAAGGCTGGTTCAAGTGGCCATGCTATTATACAAAAAGACCCAAGTGGTGAAAATTGTATATTACTGTATGGAGGAGCGAATGTAAGCATTACCAGAGAAGAGATAGATGAAACACTCCTACATTTTGAAAAAGGAGATTTTCTTATTCTTCAAAACGAAATCAATGAAATTAGCTATATTATGGATCAAGCACATAAAAAGGAAATGAAAATAGTATTTAATCCTTCTCCAATGAATAAAAAAGTATTAACTTATCCATTGCATTTGGCAGATTATTTATTTCTAAATGAAGTGGAAGGAATGGAAATCAGCGGAACTACAGAAGGAAAAGATAAATTAATAGAAAAGTTAGGAAAAATGTTTCCTACAACAAAAATTATTTTAACACTTGGCAAAAAAGGGTCTTTATATAAAGATAACCAATGTATGTTATATCAATCTATTTATAAGGTAAAAGCGGTAGATACCACTGCTGCCGGTGATACGTATACCGGATTTTTTATTGGATCAATCATCATTGGGGAAAAGATTGAAAAAGCATTAGATAATGCATCAAAGGCATCAGCCATTGCGGTGACCCGTTTTGGAGCAGGTTCTTCCATACCTACCAAGGAAGAAGTTGAAAAATTTATACATGTAATGAAAGGACAATAACAGAATGAAACATATTATTATAGATTGTGATACAGGCATCGATGATTCCATAGCCATCTTATACGCCCTTAAAAATAGGAATATTCATGTGGAAGGAATCACAACAGGATTTGGAAATACATCAGCAAAACAGGCTGCTGAAAACACTTTGCGATTAATTAAACTGGCAAATTGCGGATATGAAGTTCCTGTTGCAATTGGAGCAGAACAATCTTTAAATGGGGAGTGGGAACCGGCACCCGTCCATATTCATGGGGCAAATGGAATTGGAAATGTAGAATTACCCAAAGCAGAACAGAAGGTCTTAGATGAGCCTGCTTGGGACTTTATTATTCGAAAGGCAGACGAACTTCAGGGGAATTTAACAATAGTAACTTTAGGGAGATTAACAAATCTAGCCAAAGCCCTTATAAAAGACCCAAGATTACCCTATAAAGTTAAAAATGTGGTTGCCATGGGTGGAACATTAAGAAAGCCTGGTAATGTAACACCTTACGCAGAAGCTAATATCTATGGAGATGCAGAAGCATCGGATATGGTAGTCAGCGCAGGTTTTCATATGATGCTTGTAGGTTTGGATGTAACCACAGAAACCTTTATAACTGCTGAAAGCATAAATTCTCTTGATCGGTACTGTCCAAAAGAGAGTTTACCTGTTGTAAATTATATGCAATCTGCATTGGGGTACTATTTTAAATTCCATTATGATACAATGGGTAGTGTAGACCGATGTGTTGTACATGATCCTCTTGCAATGATCTTAGCGGAAGATCCCTCCATAGGAGAATATCGTTTCCTTCGTGCCAGAGTTGAATATGCGAATACAGAATATCGTGGAATGATAAAAACAGATGAAAGATTTAAATCAGAATATAAGCATGATGAAATTCTATATTGTACAAAAGTAAATTCAGATTGCGCATTAAGACGAATATTATCAGTAATGCAGTGACAGGATATTTTGGAGTGAAGTACTAAGAAGGTCACTAAAGTTGGGTATATGATTGGAAAGGAGTAATTAGGATATGGGAAAATCAATATTAATAAGCAATATTCAGTATCTGATTACTTGTGATACAGAAGATAATGTTTATGAACATGTAAATATGCTAATACAGGATGGAAAGATACAGTATATTGGACCTGAAATGTTTCCAGCAGATGAGATTATAGACGGTACCTATAGTTTAGTGTATCCAGGACTGATTAATACCCATCATCATCTTTATCAGATATTCACAAGGAATTTACCACAGGTTCAGAATATGGAGCTGTTTCCATGGCTTATATATCTTTATGAGATCTGGAAAAAGTTAAATTCTGATGTTATATATTACACATCCTTAATTGGAATGGGTGAGTTGTTAAAATCAGGTTGTACCACTTGTTTTGATCATCACTATGTTTTTCCAAATGAATCTGAAGGGTTGATTGATGCACAATTCTCAGCAGCATCAAAGCTTGGAATTCGTATGCATGCCTCCAGAGGTAGTATGTCACTTAGTAAGAAAGATGGTGGATTACCACCGGATTCTGTGGTCCAGAATGTGGATGAAATTCTTCGAAACTCCGAGTATTTAATTAATAAATACCATGATAAAAATAAATATTCCATGCGCCAGGTTGCCTTAGCGCCTTGTTCTCCTTTTAGTGTAACAGAAGATCTGCTCATTGAATCGGCTAAATTGGCAAGAGATAAAGGCGTTCGCTTGCATACTCATCTAGCTGAGACATTGGATGAAGAAAATTATATGCTGAGTAGATTCGGTTTAAGACCATTGGAATACATGGAAAAGGTTGGTTGGATAGGTAATGATGTATGGTTTGCCCATGGAATTCATTTTAATGACCGAGAACTTAAACTCTTGGAAGATACGGGAACCGGTGTAGCCCATTGCCCAATATCTAATATGAAACTATCTTCTGGAATTGCACGAATTCCAGAAATGTTAAAGAGGAACATACCTGTTGGACTTGCAGTGGACGGAAGTGCAAGTAACGACGGCTCTAATTTATTAGAAGAAATGAGAGTCGCTTATTTATTACATCGATTAAATTCCAGTCAGGATGCACCTTCTGGATATGACATCTTAAAAATAGCTACTAAGGGCAGTGCAAGGGTACTAGGAAGAGAAGATATAGGAAGTATATCCATTGGAATGGCAGCAGACTGTTTTATCATTGATTCAAGAAGATTTGAATTGGTTGGTGCACTTTCTGACCCCAAATCCCTTTTGTCAACGGTAGGATTTAAAAACAGTGTAGACTATACCATTGTAGCCGGTGAAATTGTTGTAAGAGATGGCCAGCTTGTTAATATTGATGAAGAAAAGCTTGTTAGAGAAGGTACCCAGCTGGTTAATAATTATATTAATTCATAACAGTGAATAAGATACATTTAAGTAAAAAGTTACTATATACGTTGTTAACCCTATGAACTTAGGCTATAATATTATTATAGAAAAAAAGAGTTCATAAAAGGGGATTGCTATGAAGATTCAGTTACCTCAGAAGGTAGATTATATCATAAATCAATTAATAATACATGGATACGAAGCTTATGCGGTAGGTGGCTGCGTTAGAGATTCTATTCTAGGTAAGGAGCCGGAAGACTGGGACATTACCACTTCTGCTACGCCCTTAGAAGTAAAGAAAATATTTCGAAGAACTATTGATACAGGGATTGCCCATGGAACAGTTACGGTTATGATGGAAAAGGAAGGCTTTGAAGTCACCACTTATCGTATTGACGGAGAGTATGAAGATAACAGACATCCCAAATCCGTAGAATTTACGGCAAACCTGGTGGAAGATTTAAAGCGAAGAGATTTTACCATTAATGCAATGGCTTATAATTCAGAAGATGGATTAGTTGATGTCTTTGGTGGTTTAGAGGATATAAACTTAAGGATGATTCGGTGTGTAGGAAGTGCTTTTGACCGTTTTGATGAAGATGCATTACGAATCTTAAGAGCCCTTCGCTTCTCGGCTCAGCTAGGGTTTACCATAGAGAAAGAAACCATGGAGGCCATACGGGAAAA
>JAQSYR010000148.1 GCA_029256035.1 Anaerocolumna sp.
AAAAAACTAGAAATTGACAAAGAAAATATTACCAATTATAATAATTTTAATACTATTTGTTTAAAAGGGGTATTTTGATTTAAAGTATTTAAATAAAGGACATTATTATGGGAGATAAAAGTTATGGCAAATGATAAGCACTCAAAAAGAACGGGACATGTTGGTGACCAAGAAGAAAAAGAAGAAAGTAACTTAATTAAAAATTATAGTATTTTACAGAATATAATTTATGTCTTCCAAGGTGTGTGGAAATGGAAAAGATCTGCCGTTCCGCTAACACTGTTAAATGCAATCACAATGGTTGCAAAGAATTTTATTATTATATCCATACCTAAAATAGTTATTGATAATATACAAACTGAAACTGTGAGTACAGGTGGAGCAGAACAGAGGCTATTTTGGAGTGTTTTAGTAATTGTTCTGATACAGGTACTCTTGATTGCAGTCTATAATTGGACGGAAAGCAATTATTTCTGGCAGTTTATTTATGTCAGAGTTAAATATATGCTGGTTCATGTCAAAAAATCAATGACCATGGATTATGAAAAGTTGGAGCAGCCACAGATGCTGGACCTTCAGGAGAAAGCCGTAAGGGCACTATATAGCAATGGTGAAGGAATTGAAGGTGTCATGCATAAGATAAAAATATTACTAGGTAATATTTTTGCTTTGATTTTAGCCTCCACAGCTATATTAATACTAAATCCATGGATGGTTTTGGTACTTTCTGTACTATCCATTTGCAACTTTTTCTTTTTGTACCGTGCGAAAGTAATGGGTAAAATCAAACATTGGGATAAGATGATACCAAAATGGAGAAGGCTTGACTATCTAAACAATACCACAGTTGACTTTGCTTATGCGAAAGATATTAGACTTTTTGGTATGCATCGATGGTTACATAAAAAGCAGGAGGAAGAAAATGCGCAAGCACATAAATTATTTGCTGAACATTACGCAAGATGGGCTGGTTACGCAACTCTAATGCAGATATTTACCTTTCTACAGGAACTTTTTTTGTATGGTTGGCTAATCCATAGGGTATTATATGAGAATCTTTCCATTGGTAATTTCGCTTTGTACATTCTAATCGCAAGATCTTTCTTTGACAATGCAGTTTCTCTTTTTGACACTTTGAGTAATTTTAAGGAAGACAGTTTGAAAATTAATGATTATCGTGCCTTTATTGAACACCCTGAGAAAGCATCATTATTGTCACAATGCAAAGAATTGCCATTAGATGGCGGGTATGAATTTTCCTTTGAAAATGTGTCTTTTCGCTATTTGGGGCAAACGGAGTATGCACTAAAGGAACTTAATCTGACCATAAAAGCAGGAGAGAGACTTGCTGTGGTAGGACTAAACGGCGCAGGTAAAACAACTTTTATTAAGCTGCTTTGCAGGTTATATGAACCTACCACAGGCAGAATACTGTTAAATGGTATCGACATTCGTGAATTTGACAGGAATGCGTACTTTGAACTGATATCACCAGTATTCCAAAATGTAGAGTGCTATGCTTTCCCTATTTCTCAAAATGTCTCAATGAAATCTCCGAAGAAAACGGATACTTTACTGGCAGAAAAGTCCATTGCCATGGCAGGTCTGGACAAGAAGGTAAAATCACTTCAACGGGGAGTGCATACAGAGTTACTTAAAATATTATATGATGACGGAATTGACTTATCAGGAGGAGAAAAACAGAAATTGGCACTGGCAAGAGCACTATATAAAGATGCACCAATTATCGTGTTGGATGAGCCAACATCTGCTTTGGACGCTCTTGCAGAATACAAGTTATATATGGATTTTAACAGTTTAATCGGAGATAAAACTGCGGTATTTATATCACATCGTCTATCCAGTACCAGATTTTGCGATTCTATTGCCATGTTTGCAGGCGGGCAGATGATAGAATATGGAACCCATGAGGAGTTATTGGCAAAAGAGGGTGCCTATACAGAATTGTTTCAGGTGCAGGCAAGGTACTATAAGGACAAGGAGGTAGTTTGTGATGCAGAAGCAAGATGTGAATGTTAAGAAAATGCTACATACTATTCTCTATTTTTATAGAGTTGCAATTCACTATAGACCTACATTTATTCTTGTCATACTATTAACTGTCATATTTAATGCAATAACTCCCTTTGTTAATATCATAATGCCAAAATTAATTATTGATGAACTGCTGGGAGCAAAAGAAATAAACCGCCTAATGGGGTATGTTTGCCTTCTTGCCGTAGGAAATAGTTTCTTTTTTATAATGAATAAGATACTGGGCGAAATGTTAAATACATATGGTGACAGTTATGAAAGATTATTTGCTATGAATATCAGCGAGAAGGCAATGACAATGGACTTTGAACATACAGAAGATCCTAACATGCTGGATCAGTGCGAAAAGGCAAAAACTGGTATGAGCTGGTATTCTGGAGGAATCTTAGGACTGACAAACTGCTTTATTCAGATTATAGCATCCTTTCTAACCCTTGGAGGAGTGACTGCACTGATTGTTACAGATGCGCCCATATTATTATTGTTTATCATTATAAGTGTTATCGTGTCTACCATATTTAATGCCAGAATCAATGCTATTAACGTAAAATATTTCAACAAACTGGTAGGATTAAATAGAGCGTTTGAATATCTTTACATAAAACTCCCGGGTTTTTTGTTTGGTAAGGACCTAAGGCTCTTTGGAGCAGACAAGATGGTATTAGAAAAAGGCGAAACAATGAATGAAGAAACAACAAAACAATGGAGAAATCAAGCAAACGAAAGCCTGAAATATACACAGGGAGAACTAGTGGTATCGGGAATAAGAGATCTAATAAATTATACTTATCTTGGAGTTCTGGCAATCAGAAAAATAATTTCCATTGGTGATTTTACTATGCTATCTAACTCAGCTGGTACATTTTCTAACTCCTTAAGGAATATCATATGGAATGTGCAGGAATTAATTAAGAAATCTGTGTTTATGAAAGAATATGTTTCGTTTATGGAGAATAAAGATACTCTGATCAAAGGAAATCGACAAATAAGCATAGATAAAATTAATGAATTCTGTATTGAATTTAAAAATGTAAGTTTTATTTATCCTAGAACTAAGGAAAAAATTTTAAATCATGTAAATTTAGTCATAGAATCAGGGGAACACCTTGCCATTGTTGGGTTAAATGGTGCGGGTAAGACTACATTTATTAAGCTGTTATGCCGTCTATATGATGTAACAGAAGGAGAAATACTGATAAACGGAGTAAATATAAAAGAGTATGCCTATGAAGAATATTTAAAACTATTCTCAGTTGTGTTTCAGGATTTCAAATTATTTGCTTTCTCCATCAAAGAAAATATTGTATTGGAAGAACAACCTGAATCGGACGAAACAATTAAAGAACTTTGTAAACTATATGGTTTAGAAGAGAAGGTGAACAACTTAGAGAAGGGAATTCACACCAGCGTAAATAAGCAATTTGATGAGGAAGGAATTGAGCTGTCTGGTGGTGAGGCACAAAAACTAGCAATTATAAGAGCTATCTATAAAAAAGCTCCGATTGTAATCATGGATGAACCAACGGCTGCACTTGATCCACTGGCAGAATATGAAATCTATAAACACTTTGACCATCTTGTAGGTGGAAAAACAGCAGTGTATATTTCTCATCGCTTATCATCCTGTAGATTTTGTGATAAAATAGCAGTATTCTCAGAGGGAACTGTAAAAGAATATGGCACCCACGACGAATTGAGTAGCCTGGAAGATGGAATTTATTCCGAAATGTACTCAGCACAGGCCCAGTATTATAAGTTGGGATAGTGAACGGTAGTTGGTCTGGATTTTATAGAAATAGAAAAGAAACTAAAAGAAATTTATGGACCTTATATTTCGGAACCATGGTTTGATTCTTTT
>JAQSYR010000149.1 GCA_029256035.1 Anaerocolumna sp.
AGCATATATTTCAGAAGAAGATGTACCACACAGCATTTATGAATGTGAAGGTGCTAAAACCTGTGCCATTGAACTTAGAAGCTTCTCAAAGAATGCAGGCTTTACAGGAACAAGACTTGGATTTACGGTTATACCAAAGGAATTAAAAAGTAGTAATGGAGTCATGTTAAACAGCCTTTGGGCAAGACGCCATGGAACTAAATTCAATGGAGCTCCTTATATTACACAGGTTGCTGGTGCCGCAGTATATTCAGAAGAAGGGAAAAGACAGACTAAGGAACAAATTGATTACTATATGAAAAATGCCAAGGTAATTAAAGAAGGATTAGAAGCTGCTGGATATACAGTATCCGGTGGTGTAAATGCTCCTTATTGGTCCTAGTGGGGAAGGATACTTTAGACTTACTGCATTTGGAACTTATGAAAATACCTTAGAAGCAATAGAGAGAATTAAAAAGTTATAATGAACTTCCTAGCAAAATACCAAAGGATAATTTTTGATACCGTAATTTTTATAATTTTTAATCCAGGAAGGATAATATCATGATATACCCTCAATTTATTAAAAATGGAGATACTATTGGAATTACTGCGCCCTCAGATGGTAACAGTAAAGAAATTGATTTTATTCGATTAGATAATGGAAAACGACAGTTAAATGAACTTGGATTTCCTGTAATAGAAACTACTGATGTAAGAAAGAGTGAAAAGAGTAGAAGTGCAGATGCAAAAACTCGTGCAGATGAATTTCATGATTTACTAAGAGATCCCTCTGTAAAATGGATAGTATCAGCAAAGGGTGGAGATTACCTGATGGAGATGCTTTCCCTTACAGATTTTGAATTAATCAGACAGAATCCAAAATGGATACAGGGGTATTCCGATAATACCGGACTTACCTTTACCATAACAACAAACTGTGATATTGCCACAATTTACGGTAATAATTTTAATGACTTTGGAATGGAGCCTATGCATAAGGCGGTGAAAGATAATCTTGCCATTGTTAGAGGGGATAATATCATTCAAACTAGTTATGATTTTTATGAGGACGGATATTATGACAGAGTAACTGGTTTGGAAGGGTACCGACTGGATAAACCTGTTAAGTGGGAAAATTTACTTGGTGGTAAAGAGATATCTATATCAGGTAGAGCCATTGGTGGTTGTTTTGATGTTTTACTAAACCTTGTGGGGACTCGATTTGATCATACGGTTAATTTTATTCAACAATACAAAGATGAAGGAATTATTTGGTATCTGGAAAGTTTTGCGTTGACTAGTGAAGCTATAACTGCCGGGCTTTGGCATTTAAAGGAAGCCGGCTGGTTTCAGTATGTAAAGGGATTCATTTTTGGAAGACCAGCTTTTTTTAATGAGAAATCTCCCATATCCTACGAAGAATCCATACGATCTGTCTTAGAAGAATTTAATGTTCCAGTGATTCTAAATGCAGACATTGGACATAAAGCTCCCCAAATGTCTATGATTAATGGTGCTTATGCAACAATATCCAGCAAGGATGGAAAAGGTTCCATATCTTTTGAATTAAGATAAGAATAAATATAATTTCTTCTTGCTATCTTAAATATTGTATGATATGATTATCCCACAGTTAAGGGTTGTTATATGCAATACCCTTGTATTTTTAAACATGAGAATAAATAATAAATAAGCGATGAAAGAGACTAACCTTTATGGATTGCATAGTTTGACAGGAATGGCATGTCACCGACTGAGAGCGTGCCTATGATGATAAATAAAGGAAGGAACACTCTAGAGCTCGCGGGTTGAATGGCAATTAAGCTGTAGTAGGTTCGTGCGTGACACGCGTTAAGTGTATGAGAGGAGAGCCTAGGCTCTCAATGCGGGTGGTACCGCGGGAATTATTAGATATCCCGTCCCGAGTATGTAAGATTACATGTTAATCTTATATACTCGGGACTTTTTTATTTGATAGGAAAGTTCTCTGAACTTTCCTATCAAATAAAAAGCCCTCCAGGCAGGATGCGCATGACGCGCTATGGAAATTTGCCACTGAAGTGGCAGCGCGTCAGCGCTTAGAGACTGGCAAGCCAGACTCTTTCTTATGTTACTCTTAGGTAAATTATCAAAAATTATTCGGAGGTTACTATGGAATTTGTAAAAGGATTAAAACAAAAAGATACTGTTGATATTAGTGATATTCTCACTGGTAACTATGATGGTAAAGAAGTAATATTAAAAGGCGCTGTACATGCAATTCGTGATATGGGTGAATTCTCGTTTATTGTACTTCGTAAGTTTGATGGTTTAGTTCAGTGTGTTTATGAAGAAAGTAAAGTGCCTGGATTTTCTATAAAGAATTTACGAGAAGGTGCCACTATGGAAGCCAAAGGAGTAGTAGCGACTGAAGAGAGAGCACCTAATGGATTTGAAGTTCGCTTAAGTGAAATTATAGTACTTTCTGAGCCGGCACCTGATACAACTATGCCAATACCAATAAATAAATGGAAATTAAAGACCTCTCTGGAAACCAAATTGTCCTTAAGACCAATTTCCCTAAGAAATGTAAGAGAGCGTGCAATTTTTAAAATCCAGGAAGGTATGGTAAGAGGATTTCGTGAATTTATGTTCTCACAGAACTTTACTGAAATAAGAACACCTAAAATAGTAGCTGGTAATGCAGAAGGCGGTGCTAATGTATTCAAACTTGAGTACTTTGGAAAGAAAGCATTTCTTGCCCAAAGCCCTCAGTTTTATAAACAGACTATGGTAGGAGTATTTGACAGAGTTTTTGAAGCAGCACCTGTGTTTCGTGCCGAAAAACATAATACTACCAGACATTTGAATGAGTATACAAGTTTAGATTTTGAAATGGGTTATATTGATGGTTTTGAAGACATTATGGATATGGAAGCGGCTATGTTAACTTATACATTTGAACTACTTCAAAAAGAGTATGCAAAAGAAGTTAAACTTTTAGGTATTACAATTCCTGATACTACCAACATTCCAGCTGTCCGATTTGATGAAGCGAAACAATTAGTATCTGATAAATATGATAGAAAAATTAAAAATCCTTATGATTTAGAACCAGAAGAAGAAGTTTTGATTGGTAAATATTTTAAAGAGGAATTTAATAGTGACTTTGTATTTGTAACTCATTATCCATCCAAAAAACGTCCTTTTTATGCAATGGATGATCCAAGGGACACGAAATTTACCTTAAGCTTTGACTTACTATTTAAAGGTATGGAAGTGACAACTGGTGGACAAAGAATCCATTCCTATGTGGAACAGGTGGATAAAATGATAGCCAGGGGTATGGATCCTGCAGAATTTACAAATTACCTGATGATCCACAAACATGGTATGCCGCCTCACGGAGGATTGGGAATTGGTTTGGAGCGTCTAACCATGAAACTTCTAGATGAGCAGAATGTAAGGGAAACAACTTTGTTCCCAAGAGATGTATCAAGATTGGAACCATAAATGTATAATTATTAATACTGACTAGTCTGAACTTAGTTTATAACAGGAAAGTTGGACTAATTCCAAGTCAGCTCTAGTAGGAAAGGAAGAGATACAATGACAATAACTGACGATACAATTAATTATGTTGCTGCACTGGCTAAGCTTGAATTAAGCAGTGAGGAAAAAGATAAGGCAAAAAAAGATTTAAGCAGCATACTGGAATATATGGAAACAATGAATGAATTAAATACAGATGCCATTGAACCTATGTCACATGTATTTCCAATACGTAATGTATTCCGTGAGGATAAGGTAACAAATCATCCAAATAGAGATGTTCTGTTAAGTAATGCGCCGGACAGTAAAGATGGATGCTTTAAAGTTCCAAAAACTGTGGAATAAGAGGAACAGGAGAAAAGAGGTAAAAGATGGATATCACAAAATTAACGGCCTTAGAACTGGGCAAAAAAATTAAAAATAAAGAAGTATCTGTAATAGATGCTACAAAAGCTCTGCTTGAAAAAATAAAAATATCCGATGAAAATTATAATTGTTATATAACAATAATGGAACAGGAAGCCCTGGCTCGTGCCAGTGAAGTACAAAAACAAATCGATGCTGGTGAATTA
>JAQSYR010000150.1 GCA_029256035.1 Anaerocolumna sp.
CTACAAAGGAGGAGAAACTATGTTTAAAAAGTTTAAAATCAGAACGAAGCTTTTTATGTTAGTGGGGATTATCATAATTGCAGTTTCGTCCATCGCATTATTATCTATTGGAAAAGAAATTGAAGCGAATAAAGAATCTTTGCATTTGTTAGAAACAACAATTCGAACCAATTATGATAATAATATTAAGGACCAGGTAAGTAATGTTATAACACTTTTAGATGGTGTTTATGGCGAGTATGAATCGGGAAAATTTACTTACGATGAGGCCGTGGAACTTTCTAAAAACTTAGTTCGAAATTTGCGGTATAGTAATGGAGGATATTTTTGGGTGGATGGTGTTGACTATACTTTAATTGTTCATCCAATCACACCAGAAAATGAAGGAAACAATCGCTTTGATGTAACGGATAAGCTAGGAAACAAATTAATTCAAAATATTGTTAAGGTAGCCACTACAGATGGCAATGGATTTACTGAATTTTATTATCCAAAACCAAATGAAACAGAAGCATCTCCAAAAAGAGCTTACTCCGCTTTATTTGAACCATTCCAATGGATTGTAAATACCGGTAATTATGTAGATTACATTGATGTTGAGATTCAGACACAGACAGATATTATGAATAATAAATTAAAAGATAATATTTTCCAATTCGCTATTATATTCCTTGTTGTAATTTTTTTAAGTATTACCTATGTTATATTCTTTATGAATGACCTGATAAAAGTAATTAAAGGTATTACAAAATACATGAATATTATTTCTACCGGAGATTTTTCACAACATCTGTCTCATAAATTTTTAACCCGGAAAGATGAATTCGGAGCTCTGACAAATTCAATTAAAGAAATGGTAGATTCCAATTTGATTTTAATTAGTGATGTTAAACTTCATTCAGATACTATTTCTAAAAACGTAATGCTAATTAACGAAAATACCCAGAGTTTATTTACAGAGATTGATGAAGTAAATAATACAACAGAAGAACTAGCTGCAAGTATTGAGCAAACTGCAGATAGTTCAAGAGAAATGACCAAAACCTCAGAAGAAATTGAATCAGCAGTACAGTCCATTGCAGTGAAATCTCAGGAAGGTGCTAACGAAGCCATTAAAATCAGTGATCGTGCAGAACAGATTAAAGTAAACGTACATCAGTCACAACAAAAATCACAGCAAATTCAGAAAAGTATTAAAGAGAAATTATTACAATCCATTGACCAGGCAAAGGTTGTGGAGCAGATTAAGGTTTTATCCGATTCTATTTTAAATATTACCAATCAAACAAATTTATTGTCATTGAATGCCGCCATAGAAGCAGCAAGAGCAGGGGAGCAGGGAAAAGGATTTGCAGTAGTTGCTGATGAAATTCGTTCTCTTGCGGAACAGTCAAAAGATAATGTTATACAGATTCAGGCAGTTGTTGCAGCAGTAACCCAGGCAGTTGAAAACTTAACTACCAATTCAAAAGATTTATTAAATTATGTTTCTACTGATGTTTCTAAAGATTATGATAGTTTCTTAGAAGTAGCTGACTTATACAGTAATGATTCAAAATATGTTGATAATCTTGTAACTGATTTTAGTGCAACTTCAGAAGAATTACTAGCTTCCATACAAAATGTTCTTGACGCAGTAAAAGATGTAGCTAAGTCAACAAGCTATGGTGCCCAGGGCACAAGAGATATTTCTGAAAGAAGCAACGTTGTATTGCAAAAAGCTGAAAATGTTACCCAGTTAATTATGGAAATGACCAACTCAGCGGACAAGTTGACAAATGAAGTATCAAAATTCATTGTATCATAATTATAAAAAGAGATAACCTGATTTTTTGATAAATTACAACATTTAAAACCCAGGTATCCCAAGGGAACAGGCTTGATATTTAGCTTATATTGTGTTAAATTTTCCATAGAAGATTTGTTAAATCAGATGGGAATTAGCAATAAGCAAATGATTGAGCCTGTTTTGTATTTAATTTATAAAATTAAGTTGGAGGATAAAAAATGAAACTATTAACTTTTAAGAAGCAAGGGGTAGAGCAAATAGGTGTAATAGCAAAGGATGGAACTTCATTATGTCCAATGAGCAAAGGTGGTTTAATATTTCATTCTATGAATGATTTCATTGATCATGCAACTCCAGAGGATTTTAATATTCTAAAAGCCTTAGCAGAAGAAGAAACTGGTAGTATTACCTTATCTGAAATTGAAATGATGGCACCTATTCCAACACCAAAGCAAGATATTATCTGTCTTGGTATTAATTATTCTGCACATGCAGAAGAATCAGCTAGATTTAAGAAAGAAGCATTTGAAAAAGACCAGCCCTCAATTGCAGTATATTTTTCAAAAAGAGTGGATATGGCAGTAGCAGATGGTGCTGCAATTTCTTCTCATGAAGATATAGTAGACAGTTTGGACTATGAGGTTGAATTAGCAGTTGTCATTGGAAAAGATGGAAAAAATATTACCAAAGAAAATGTATATGATTATATTTTAGGATATACCATCTTGAATGATGTAAGTGCCAGAAATCTTCAGACGAGACATAAACAATGGTATTTTGGTAAAAGCCTGGATGGGTTTACTCCAATGGGACCTTTTATCGTAACAGTTGATGAATTTGACAAACCTCCGGTTCTTGCCATTAAGAGCAGAGTTAATGGGGAACTTAGACAAGATAGCAATACCAGCCTTATGATTACTACCATCGAGGACGCAATTTGTGAACTTTCCAGGGGAATGACCTTAAAGTCCGGAACCATTATATCCATGGGAACACCTGCTGGCGTAGGTATGGGATTTACGCCACCTAAGTTTTTAAAAAAAGGTGATGTTGTAGAATGTGAGATTGAAGGTATTGGCTGTTTAAAGAATTTCATAGATTAAAAGGAGTAAAAGATGAATAATTCCAATGAGGTAGTTTTGCTATATAATTTTGATGTAGAAAAATTAAATAAAATTAAGTTTGTGCTGATACGAATGGGTATAAAAATAAAGATGATTACAAAAGAATACTACTTGCAATCTATTGGTTATTTAGTAGGTATTAAAGGGTTTGAAAAATCAGATGAAATATACATCGAAGAAGGATTTCAAGAAGAAATGCTTGTAATGAAAGGGTTTTCTAGTAGTAGAATTGATGAATTACTGAAACTTCTAAAGAAAAATGGAGTCCAAAGAATCCCATTAAAAGCAATTATAACAGAATACAATCAAAGCTGGAACTCCATTGAATTATATAAAGAATTAAAAGAAGAACACGAACAAATGACTGGTAATTCTTAGTTTTATGTTTTTGTAATTTTAAGCCTTTCCATAAAAGTTTTGCATATACCGGAAGTACTGGCAATGAAAGCAATACTATTAATAATACAAAAGAAAATAATTCGAAACAAACCAACCAGGATTTTGCTGAAACTATGAGAGATTACGTAAGCGGTGACGCTTCACGGTCTTCCATCAACCATCAATTTCATAAGAAAAAATCTGACGACCATGAAAGTTAGTTAATATTTGCAGCAACCATTAAGTTACAATAGGAAATTTGAAGAACTTTTCTGTAAGAAAGAATCCCTTGGCTAATGTTTATCTTATAAAAAACAAGTTTTTTGCTTTATGTAGGCAGATAAACTTGTTTTTTTTACTGATCTAAGGGTTTTGTAATTCCAGTTCGTTTTGCCCTGTCAATTCCACCGGACATATGATCTAAAGGACCATCCAGAAAACAGGCTCTTTTTACAGAGTCTTCACCATAACGTTCTCTAATTTTATCTATGGCAGAATCTAATTTTTCTAATTTATCATATCGATACATGTCAAACATATTGTATTGTCTAAAGTCTTCACTAGAAAGTTTACTGGTATGAACTCCAAGCTGGCGAATAGGTGATTTTTTATCCCATAGTTCATCAAATAATTTACAAACAGTTCTATGGATTTCATTCGTTATATTGGTTGCAGTAAGGATATTACATTGATGGGAGGCATAATTAAAGTCACAATCTGTAAGAGAAACAGAAATACAGGAAGCTTTCATCTCATCTGCCCGAAGTCTTGTTCCTACGGTTTCACATAAAGAAAGCAGTACCATCTTGGCAGAATCAGCGGTACTTACATCCATAGGTATGGTAATGCTATTGCCATACCCTTTATTGGGAGGGGCTATCTGGTGAAGAGATGAAACATCAATGCCATTAGCATAGCTGTGAATGAGTTCCCCTTGCTTTTTTAGATGAAGTCTTAAGATATTCACATCTGTATGAGCCAGTTCTCCAATAGTATGAATTCCAAGGGAACGAAGTTTTTTCTCTGTGGCTCTGCCAACAAAAAATAATTCCCGTACATCTAGTGGCCACATCTTCTCTGAAATCTCTTCTGGAAATAAACTATGAACCATATTTGGTTTTTTTAAATCTCCAGCCATCTTAGCCAGTAATTTATTGATAGAGCATCCAACATTAACAGTAAACCCTAATTCCTCATAAATTCTGTCCTTTAGTAAGTAGGCTGCTGCTATGGGAGTTCCATACAGCCTTTCTGTACCAGTCATATCACAATAAGCCTCATCAATACTATATTGTTCCACTGCAGGAGAGAATTCTTTTAAAATTTTTATAAATGCTTGAGAAGATTTAACATATAAATCATAGTTTGGGGGAACAACTACAAGACCTGGGCACTTTTTCATGGCACTGACTAAGGGTTCACCAGTTTGTATATTGTACTTTTTGGCAGGAGTTGATTTGGCCAATACAATACCATGGCGCTTTTCCTGATCACCGCCAACAACAGAAGGTATATCTCTTAAATCCAAGGATTCGCCCAACATGTGAATTCGATAGCAGGCTTCCCAACTTAGGAAGGCTGAATTCACATCAATATGAAAAATAATCGGTCTACTCATAACATCTCCATCTACATTAAGTTACTATCTTTAAAATAGTCCTTAAGTTAATATCTTTAAAATAGTCCCCGTACATATGAACCTTACACCCATAGCGGTAGGAGAGAATGCCGGATAAATTACTTTCTTTACAGTATATCACTTCATCAACATTAAGTACAATCAGCTGATGTTTATCATCCTCTAACCGTATACGCATGGGACGAATATCACCAATGGTATTGCATACGGATATGGCCTCTACAGGTATATTATGTGTCTGCACAATTTCACCTCCATTTGTAACAGAACAATTTGTATTCATATTATAGCAGAACAAATGTTCTTTGTAAAGCTGTGAAATACAAAAATACAATGGAACTATTTACATGAAGCAGAAGGGAATAAAGAAAATATGGTTTTAATCTGGCACCTATAATTTTATTAAAACTGGCTATTTTAATAATACCAAATATATTTTATTATAAGTACCAATATAAGCGCTTATTCAACAATTTATTTATGGAGGATATTTATGAATACAGTACAAACTGCTTCAAATCAAAATCATACATCAAAAGTTTTATCCATTGCAATGGATGGTTTATTTATTGCACTTACTTGTGTTATTACCTTTTTTGTCCAGATCAGACTCCCTTTTGCAGGTAATGGAGGTTTAATCCATCTTGGAAATGTACCTTTTTTAATTGCAGCTATTATATTTGGAAAACGAACTGGCGCTCTGGCAGGTGGTATTGGCATGGGATTATTTGATTTACTATCTGGCTGGGCAATTTGGGCTCCGTTTACTTTTATCACGGTAGGGTTTATGGGATTTACCGTTGGTGCAATAACAGAAAAACACAAATCTTTTCCCTGGAATGTATTCGCTATTATTTTAGCGTGTATAATAAAAATTGTTGGTTATTATATTGCAGAAGTAATTATATATGGTAACTGGCTGGCACCGGCCGGCTCAATACCCGGTAATATTCTTCAGGTAGTGGTTGCAGGTATTATTGTACTTCCAGTCATTCCAGTTTTACGAAAAGGATTAAAATAAGTAAGTAATAAAGGAGATTTGTTGTATGTTAAAAATTATGACGCCAGGGCCCACTCAGGTTCGTGAAAATGTACGTCTTGCAAGAAGTTTAGAAACTACCAACCCTGACTTAGATCTTGAATTTTATGATTATTATAAAGACACTTGCCTGCTAATAGGAGAACTTCTTCATACCAAGAATGAAGTTTATATTCTGGATGGAGAAGGAATCCTGGGACTAGAAGCAGCCTGTGCTTCACTTACAGAGCCTGGGGATAAGGTTCTGGTAATTGATAATGGGGTATATGGAAAAGGCTTTGCAGATTTTGTTACTTTATATGGTGGGGAACCAGAATTATATTCGGCAGAATATACGGAAGATATTAATATATCTAATCTAGGAAGTTTTTTAGAAAAGCATCATGATTTTAAATATGCAACTATAGTTCATTGTGATACTCCAAGCGGAGTGCTAAATGATGTAAGTAAGATTTGTCCTTTACTTCATAAATATGGCATATTATCTGTTGTAGATTCTGTTTCTGGCATGTTTGGTGAGCCATTATATATTGACGAAAGTAAGATTGATATTGTCTGTGGTGGCTCACAAAAAGCATTGTCTGCACCTCCTGGACTTAGTTTTGTTACAGTGAGTGAAGCTGCAATGCAGATAATGGAGAATCGTAAACATCCCATTTCATCATTTTATGCTAATATTTTAAATTTTAAAAATTATTATGAAAATAAATGGTTTCCTTATACAATGCCAATCAGTGACATTTATGGGCTTAGAGCCGCACTTTTGAATATAAAAAACGATACGTCTTTTCAAGACCGTCATAAAGTCATAGGAGATGCAACAAGAAAAGCGGTTCAAAATGCGGGTTTAGAGTTATATCTAAAGAAGGGATACTCCAATACGGTATCCGTAATAAAAGTTCCGGAAGGCATTAACGCAAAAGATATTTTAGATATAATGAAGAACCAATATCATATCATGATAGCTGGAAGCTTTGATGTAATGCTTGGTAAAGTAATACGTATTGGGCATATGGGCGAAAATTCCAACACAGAAGATGTGGCAGAAACACTAGATGCCTTAACTAAAACATTAATGGATCTGGGTGTGAAATTAAAGGGAAATCTAAAAGAACATTTTCTAAATTCATTAAAAGAATTGCCTAAAGTTTAAACACCCATCTGAATATATAATAACAAGCAATGAAAACAGGTAAAACTACTTCATTTGCTTGTTTTTTTTTGGAAATAATTTTTTAGTAAAGAATTTTATTAAAACAATTATTTTGTACCATAAATTTATGGTTAAGTTTTTAAAAGTACAAATTGTTAGCATATTATTCTTAAACAATTATAAAATAAGTATGAGTATATAATTTAATTTAGGGAGATATATGAAACAGAAAATTTTAGGAAGTATAATAATAATAGCCGTTCTAACTTTTCTCTCATTGTCAAATTATAACCTGATTTACGGAAAGCTTGAAATAGAGAACAGGCAAGTGGAAGAACTGATACAAACGGAAGAAGAAAATCAGGCAGAATGGAAGGAATTTTTGCCCCATTCCAATAATCAGGGTGGTAGCGGTGAAGGAGATACAGCAGACGGAACTAATATAAGTCTCCATGCTTTATCTGCAGCTTTAATTGATGGTGTCAGTGGAAGAGTTTTATATGATAAAAATGGCAATGATGTGTTACCAATGGCAAGCACAACAAAAATAATGACTTGCATTATAGCCTTAGAAAATTCACAGTTAGATGAAATTGTTACAATATCAAGATACGCCTCTACCATGCCGGATGTGCAGCTTACTATCAGAGAGGGAGAGCAGTACAAATTAGAAGATCTTTTATATTCTTTAATGTTAGAGTCCCATAATGATGTGGCCGTAGCAATTGCGGAACATGTTGGAGGGTCCGTAGAAGGTTTTGCAAAAATGATGAATGATAAAGCAAAAGAATTAGGCTGTGAAAACACTAATTTTGTAACTCCCAATGGATTAGATGCTGACGGACATAGTACGACAGCTGTAGAATTGGCAAGAATAGCAAGTTATGCAATTAAAAATAAGGAATTTATTAAAATTACTAACACCGCCACCAGGCAATTTTCAGAGCTAAACAATAGGCGTTCTTTCTCGGTTACCAATAAAGACAAATTCTTATATATGTATGACGGAGCCATAGGTGTAAAAACAGGCTTTACTGGAAAAGCAGGGTATTGTTTTGTTGGAGCTGTTGTAAAAGATAATAAAACACTGGTTACTGCCGTATTAGCATCAGGCTGGCCTCCAAACCGTAATTTTAAATGGAGTGATACAAGTAAATTAATGGACTTTGGCGTTAAGAACTTTAGCACTAAAACTATATTTGATGGAATTAGTCATCTAAAAACCATAATGGTTGTAAATGGAATTGAAAAAGTTACTGGTACTTATGTGGAAGGTCATTTGGAATTGCTGGTTAATGAAAATGATGTAATTGAGTATTCTTTTGATATTCCCGAAACTTTAGTTGCACCTGTTCAAAAGGGAAATCCCATTGGTTATATGAATATACGTATCAATGGAGATATATGTGCCAGCTATCCTATTAAAATTTCAAAATCAATAGATAAAATAGATTGGAATTACTGTTTAGACAAAGTATTAAAAATGTATTTTCTTCAACCATAAAAAACATTTAATTAAGGTGTCATAAGTCGGATTTATATAAAATGATGAATAACAGCATATATACATCTGTTATCCTAACTTAATACATAAAAGTTAGCTTGAAAACCATATCATATATCAGTATAATAAAGGATATAGAATAATGTTTATAGAATAATGTTTAT
>JAQSYR010000151.1 GCA_029256035.1 Anaerocolumna sp.
AGAAAAATATCGATCACTTTTTGATAATGCAGCTGAAATGATTTGTGTAATTCAAGATGGAAAGTATAAAATATATAATGCTATGTTTCGTGAATTAACAGGTTACTCAAAAGTGGATACGGATAATATTCATTATTTAGACCTTGTATCACCCATAGACAGGGAATACGTAAAGGAACAACATGAAGACCGCCTAAGAGGAAATGCCTTGAAAAAGAGGTATCAGTTTCGTCTTATTAAAAAAGATAAAACAGAAATGTGGGTTGAAATTAATGCAGTAAAGATTGACTGGGAAGAACGAGATGCTATCCTTTGTTTTTTTACTGATGTAACTCAACGAAAGTCAAAGGAGATGGAAGTTTTATTTTTAAGCTACCATGACCAGCTAACAGGAATCTATAATAGAAGATTTTTTCAGGAAGAATTAAAACAGTTAAATTGTAGCAAAAATCTGCCTCTGACAATTATTATGGCAGATGTCAATGGATTAAAATTGACCAATGATGCTTTTGGACATTTAGTTGGGGATAAATTACTTAAAGATACAGCGGATATTTTAACGGAGGAAAGTAGAGTTGATGATATTGCTGCAAGAATTGGTGGCGATGAATTTGTTCTCTTGCTTCCAAAAACAACCTTTGAGGAAGCTCTTGGTATAATAGAACGAATAAAAGATCGCATTAGTGATAAGAAGGAAGGAAATTATTATCTATCGGTATCTTTTGGATGTTACACCAAAAATTATGAATCCGAAGATATTGATTTTATAATTATGCGTGCTGAAGATAATATGTATCGTATCCTTGGATAGACAAGCATTCAAAGACCGTAAGCCAACTTAGTGGATCTTTAGCAAAGAAATCTGGGTTATCGGAAGAAGAAATTGATGACATAAAAATGGCAGGTTTATTACATGACATAGGAAAATCGGCAATGATAAAAGATATTAATTTAAATAAAGAAAATTTATCTGATGCGGAAGATCTGGAACTAAAGAGACATCCAGAAATTGGTTCCCATATTTTAAAATCGGCAAATCAGTTTTCTAAAATTGCTGGATATGTTTTAGCTCATCATGAATTTTTAGATGGTTCCGGTTACCCAAAAGGCTTAACTGGAGATGCTATTCCCATTCCTTCTAGAATATTATCCATTGCAGATGCTTATGATAATATGGTAAATGCTACAAAGGGTCAAAAAGCAATAAGCTGGGAAGAGGCTGCATCTAAGTTAATAGCAGATGCAGGAACAAAGTATGATTATAATTTAGTAAAGTTATTTATTGAAAATGTACTGCCCATGTATACATAAATTTATTTACTTACATGGCAATATTATTTAAGATTTTATTAATTTTATAATAGTATCTTTAATTTTTTCGAACTTGTGATATAATGATTCGAGGTTGCCATTGTTTATGAATATTATTAGAAATATTATACAATTTAGGAGCGGTTGAATGGATAGAGAGGATTATCAGAATAATAGAAGGCGAAATGCCAGTCAATATAGAAGTGGTGGTCAGTCAGAACGTGACTGGGATCAGCTTTACAACGATCTTGGGGATGAAATAGCAGATGCCGGAGATGAAGCAGCATTTTTAGACGAAGTAAACCGTTCACTTGCTTATCAGGTGAACACCGAATTAGGGGGAAGTACGACTAGCATGAGAAGACCGGTTAAAAAGAAGAAACGCCTGAAAAAAGGAGTCAAAACATTTGCCATAGTATTTTCAATTATCATGGTAGTTATGGGATTTTTAATGTTTACTTCTCCAGGAAGATCTATTGTATTAAAAATCGCTGGGGACTATATCTATAATAAATTAGTTTATGATGATTCCAATCAGGAAGAACAAGAAGTAAACAAAACTGAAAAGCCTGAAAATGAAAAACATGTAGTTAACATACTATTACTAGGAGTGGAAGAAATTGAAGGTGCATCCAATACAGACGTTATGATAGTGGCTTCCATGAATACAATAGAAAAAACATTAAAATTAACTTCTTTAATGAGAGATTTATATGTTGAAATCCCAGGTTATAATAATAATAAATTAAATTCAGTCTATGCAAAAGGCGGTATTGACCTATTGTATGAAGTAATTGATCTAAACTTTGGAATTAAAATGGATGGCTATTCCTTAGTTAATTTCAGTGAATTCGAGAAAATTGTAGATATTATGGATGGTGTTGAGGTTACACTTACCAGTAATGAAGCACATTATTTAAATACTACCAATTATATATCTGATCCTGCTAACCGTACAGTAAAAGAAGGTACTCAGATTATGAACGGAAACCAGGTATTAGGGTATGTAAGAGTAAGAAAAGTTTCTACTGCAACTGAAAGTAATGATTTTGGCAGAACCCAAAGACAACGTGCAGTATTAAATGCTATTTTTGATAAAGTGAAATCTAGAAATATTATTCAAATGGGATTATTAATGAATGAAATATTATCGGAAGTTAAAATTTCAACGGATATTTCCCAGAGTGATTTTAATAATTATCTGGAAGAAGCAGTTAGTTTACGAGTAAAGGGACTTGAAAATTATAGAATTCCATCCGATGGTAATTTTAAAAACGAAAAGGTACAGATTGGGTCTTACAGACAAGACGTACTGGTCCCATTGGATTGGGAAGCAACACGATTAGAAATAAAAGATTTCATCTATGGAAATGTAACTAACACTGAAACTGTTGAAACTTCAGAAGGAGAGACAACAGAACCTGTAGTTGCCGAATAAATTAGTCAGATAAGGTTGTCAAATAAATAATATTTTATGAAAAGCTGTTGTATCTTAAATAAATTTACAACAGCTTTTATTATGTAAGGAAAGTTCTCTAAATCTTGTGTATGAAAAATCTATCCTTGATTTTATACTATAATTGTTTATATTGATTTATTTACTGAAATTAATTAGAATTAATATATGATCTAGAATTAGTAAATTATTCAAGGTGTATCTATGTGGGAGGAAAACTATGTTAAGTATTCAAAATTTTAGTAAGAGTTACAAAGGTGGTAAAAAGGCAGTTGAAAATTTATCTTTAGAGGTTAGTGCAGGGGATATTTACGGCTTTATTGGACATAATGGCGCAGGGAAAACAACTACGCTTCGAGCTGTTGTAGGAGTTTTGGATTTTGAAGAAGGAGATATCCTGATTGATGGGAAATCAATTAAAATTGATCCCGTTGGCTGTAAGAAAATAATTGCCTATATTCCGGATAACCCAGATCTTTATGAACATTTAACTGGAATACAGTACTTAAACTTTATTAGTGATATTTATGATGTGTCAAAAATAGACCGTGAACTTCTTACTAGAAAGTATGCCGATTTATTTGAAATAACACAGAACTTAGGTGATAATATCTCATCTTATTCTCATGGTATGAAACAAAAACTTGCAATTATTTCTGCTTTGATTCATAAACCAAGGCTTTTAATTTTAGATGAACCTTTTGTTGGTCTTGATCCCAAGGCGGCTTTCACTCTTAAAAGTATAATGACAGAACTTTGTGCGGAAGGTAGTGCAATATTTTTCTCCACCCACGTGCTTGACGTTGCAGAAAAATTATGTAATAAAATTGCCATTATTAAAGGTGGAAAACTAATCGAAAGCGGAAACACCGATGTTGTAAAAGGTAATCAAAGTCTGGAAGATGTTTTTATGGAGTTAATTGAAGAGTAATCTGAAAAACTCAGGTAAAATCGCAGATAGGAGCAAAACATGAAAAAAATATGGTTATTAACTAAAATTCAATTGGGTACTGCGTTGGACCTTAATATGTCTTTAGGAAATAAGAAAAACAAGAAAAATAAAGGTATTTTGTTTTATGGAGGTATTATTTTTGTCTGTCTTATATTAAGTTTTTCCTCTTTTACGTACAGTTTTATGTTAGGCTCATCCCTTAACATGATAGGATTAACAGAACTACTTCCAGAATTAATGATGGCAGTTACCTGTGTTGTAACTTTAATGACAACAATATACAAGGTAAAAGGGATTCTATTTGATTTTAAAGATTATGATATGGTTATGTCACTTCCGGTGAAAACCAGTCATATTGTTACCAGCAGATTATTGTTACTTTATTCTATTAATATTTTATTTACATTAATTATAATGATTCCTGCAGCAATTGCATATGGAATCATTGCAAGACCAACTATTCTGTTTTATATATTCAGTGCACTTATTGTTTTTTTGATTCCTTTAGTTCCCATGATTTTAGCAACCGTAATCGGAACTATAATAACAGTCATTTCTGCAAGATTTAAACATAGTAATATAGTAAATATAATTTTCACCCTGGCGCTTTTTACCTTTTTTATGATTAGTTCCTTTACCATGGGGGACACGGCACAAGAAATGGGTGAAATAACAGCAGCATTAACAAAACAGGTGGATAGTATCTACCCTCTTGCCAGAATGTACAGAATGGCAGTAATTAATTATGATGGAATTTCCATGGC
>JAQSYR010000152.1 GCA_029256035.1 Anaerocolumna sp.
TCTCAATGATGATTTTAAAGGTCTCCCGGAGGCAATTCAGGAGGAACTTAAGATTATGTGTGTTCTATATACAGAGGAAATTGGCGGCATTTTAAGTCTTGAATTTGAAGAAGATGGATCTTTATTGTTGAATGTAACATCTGATGAAGGGGATCTATTATTTGATGAGATAGGAAGTGTTTTAAAAATAAAGGAATTGCAACGAACTAAGAGTGAACTCTTAGAGTCACTGGAATTATACTTTAAAGTTTTTTTCCTTGGTGAAGAGTTTGACGATAATTTAGAATAAATAAATTCAATAGAAAAGCAAAAAAGGTGAGACTGAGTAAGTAATTACAAAGGTGAGACTGAAAAAAGAGACAGTAAAGAAATATAATGTGGAGGAAATTATTATGTTACTGGTTATAGATGTTGGCAATACCAATATTACATTAGGTATTTTTAAAGGAGAAGAGTTACTGGGAGACTTTCGAATGACTACGAAGTTCCTTAGAACTTCAGATGAATATGGGATATTAATTTTGGCCTTGTTAGAAACCAAGGGGGTAACGCCAAATGATGTAGAAGCAGTTATATTAGCTTCTGTAGTGCCTGGCATTATGCACTCTTTAAAGAATAGTATTATGAAATATTTTAACATTAAGCCTTTTGAGATTGGTACTGGAACAAAGACAGGCATTAAAATTACAACTGCCAATCCAAAAGAAATCGGATCCGATCGTATTGTAGATGCTGTAGCAGCCTATGAATTATATGGTGGTCCATTGATTGTAATTGATTTTGGCACGGCGACAACCTATGATATGATTACAGAAGATGGCGCTTTTATGGCCGGAATTACTAGCCCTGGAATTCGTATCTGCGCCAATGCTCTGTGGAATGAAACAGCAAAACTCCCTGAAATTGAGATTAAAAAACCAAAGTCTATTTTAGCCAAAGAAACCATAAGCAGTATGCAGGCAGGACTGGTCTATGGTTATATAGGACAAACAGAATATATTGTTCGCAAAATGATAGAAGAATCCCAGCTTCCAGACGTTAAAGTTATTGCAACAGGGGGACTTGGCAAAATCATTGCAGATGAAACCGATGTAATTCAGATATATGACCCTATGTTGACACTAAAAGGATTAAAGATTATTTATAATAAAAGTAAAGGAAATTGTTAATGAGCTTTCACATTGGTAATGTTAAGATAGAAGGGAATCTTATTCTTGGGCCTATGGCAGGAGTAACGGATTTACCTTTTCGCCTGTTATGTAAAGAACAGGGAGCGGACCTTATTTACACGGAGATGGTAAGTGCAAAAGGAATTCAGTATAATAATAAAAATACTGAGGCACTCCTTGAAGTGGCAGAAGAGGAACGACCAGTAGCTTTGCAATTATTTGGCTCTGATCCTTATATTATGAGGGAAACAGCCAAAAGGATTGAAAATAGAAATTTTGATATTTTAGATATTAATATGGGATGTCCTGTACCTAAAGTAGTAAATAACGGAGAAGGCTCGGCACTGATGAAGAATCCAAAACTGGTTGGAGAAATTGTACATGCCTTAACTACAGCAATAAAAAAGCCTGTTACTGTTAAAATTCGTAAAGGATTTCAGGAATCCAGTGTAAATGCAGTAGAAATCGCCAAAATAGCAGAGGCCAATGGTGCCGCTGCCGTTGCAGTACATGGACGTACCAGAGAAGAATATTATAGTGGACATGCTGACTGGAATATAATAAAAGATGTAAAGGATGCAATATCCATACCGGTATTTGGCAGTGGAGATGTAACTACGCCAGAAGAGGCAAAAAAACTTATAGATGAAACAGGTTGTGATGGCATAATGATAGCCAGAGGCGCAAGAGGTAACCCTTGGATATTTAGTCAAATCAAAGAATATTTTAATACCGGTTGTATTCCTGAAAAACCAACAGCTAATGATG
The DNA here is from genome assembly GCA_029256035.1 of Anaerocolumna sp. Lineage (GTDB taxonomy): Bacteria > Bacillota > Clostridia > Lachnospirales > Lachnospiraceae > Anaerocolumna. Next base: position 1,938 of record JAQSYR010000152.1, read on the forward strand.
CAGTTGCAATGATGTTACGTCACGCCAGAATGGCAATTGAATATAAAGGTGAATTTATAGGGATAAGAGAAATGAGAAAGCATGTTGCCTGGTATACTACAGGATATCCCTTGGCAGCAAAGCTTAGAAACAGAGTAAATGAAATAACAGACTATAAATCATTAGAAGGATTACTTGATAAGTACCTTGACAGCCTGAAACACCAACAGTAAATGTATAAAGTTACAAAGGAGGTATATTTATGGCAGCCAATAAATTATTTACCAAAGTAAGAACAGATGGGAGAATAGGGGAACCTAAAGTATGTGTGAAATGTGGCAAAATGTTTACCTATTTAGGGTTTGGCCATTTTTACTGCCCAGTTTGTAAAGAAAGAGATGCAGAAGATTTTGCAAAAGTAAGAGATTATATCTATGAGAATGGGGTAGCATCTGCATTGGAAGTATCAGAAGCTACGGGAGTCAGCCTAAAAGTCATTGAGCAGTATTTAAGGGAAGGAAGACTAGAGATTCCTGAGTCCTCACCGATTTTTATAAAATGTGAAAAATGTAGTATTGATATACGTTCTGGAAGATTATGTCCGGAGTGCGCCACCTCTTTAAGTAATGCCATGCGTATTGAAATGAATTTTGATAATGAGCAGATTGGAGCAGTACCTAAAAAGTTAGAGGGAAAAATGAGATATTTAACAAAAAAATAACGAAATACTTAAGTATTTAGATATCATTTTTAACATAACTAACAAAAAATGAATATTTAAAAGAAAATAGTTGATTTTTATGAATATTGAGTGTAGTATAGCTACTAGAAAGACAAATGTGCGCAACACAAGAACAAAATTTCTTCGTGTTGCGCTCGTTTCGCATAAGTTGACTGACCAGGACAAAGGCGTTTTATTCTAGTCTTCTGCCAGGGGCAGGAGACTAGGTAAAATGCCGCGAGGATGCGTGTACAGTTATTTGGTATTATTAATAAGTACATGGCAGCGGTATTGTAAAAAGAATTTGGGAGGTTAACATGAGTAAATTAAGAGTAGGTATTTTAGGCGGAACCGGCATGGTTGGACAGCGATTTATATCATTATTAGAGAATCATCCTTGGTTTGAGGTTGTGACAATTGCAGCTAGTCCAAGAAGTGCAGGAAAAACTTACGAAGAAGCAGTAGGAAGCAGATGGAAGATGATTACTCCAATGCCCGAAGCTGTGAAAAAAATTATTGTTAAAGATGTTAATAACGTAGAAGAAGTAAGCAAAGAAGTTGATTTTGTATTTAGTGCAGTGGATATGACAAAAGAAGAAATTAAAGCAATCGAAGAAGCTTATGCCAAAGCAGAGACTCCGGTTGTATCTAATAATAGTGCACATCGCTGGACTCCAGATGTTCCTATGGTAGTTCCAGAATTAAATCCAGAGCATTTACAGGTAATTGGAGACCAAAGAAAACGTCTTGGAACAGAAAGAGGATTTATTGTTGTAAAACCTAACTGTTCTATTCAAAGTTATACACCTGCGTTACATGCATTAAAAGAATTCGGCCCTAAGGTTGTGGTTGCTACTACTTACCAGGCTATTTCCGGTGCAGGAAAAAACTTTCAGGACTGGCCTGAAATGATGGATAATATTATTCCTTATATCGGCGGCGAAGAAGAGAAGAGTGAACAGGAACCTTTAAGAATCTGGGGTAAAGTTGAAGATGGTAAAATTGTTAAGGCATCCGCACCATTGATTACAACACAGTGTATTCGTGTTCCTGTAAGTGATGGCCATACAGCTGCAGTATTTGTAAGTTTTGAAAAGAAACCTACAAAAGAGCAGATGATTAAAGCATGGAGAGAATTTAAAGGAATTCCTCAGGAATTAAATTTACCAAGTGCTCCAAAACAGTTTATACAGTACTGTGAAGAGGACAATCGGAATAAAATAAAAGAGCGTGTTGCAAAACTAACGTAAAATGTTATGAATGCAACACGCTCTATTTTATAGTAAAAGAGTCTTATTAATAATTAAATAAATATTCTATAAAATGAATGGCATTTTCTTTATATTTTGAATTTACTAAAATTCCAAGTACCGGCGGATCACTTGATCCAATTGTTTGACTTATTATGTAGGAATCATTTAAATAAATACCATAAGCGCCATCTGTTTTGGCGTCTTTGGGGATAGTGTAGTAAAAAGAATTAGCCAAATCACGGCATAATTTTGTTGTAAGATAATCAGGTAATTTTACAAAGTAACCTGCATCTGCATATTTCTCAAAAGTGG
>JAQSYR010000153.1 GCA_029256035.1 Anaerocolumna sp.
AAAAGGTTGCTTGTATTTTTTTTATGTGGAAATACTTGATATATTCCCATTTTTAATATAAAATATCGTTATGAGTGGTGGAAAGTGGTGTAAAGTGGTACCAAGTGGTTAAAAGGTGGTGATGCCAATGTTCATGGGGGAATACAATCATACAATAGATGCAAAAGGAAGAATTATAATTCCTTCAAAATTCAGAGAAACCTTAGGTGATGAATTTGTTGTTACTCAAGGTTTAGATGGATGTTTATTTGTATATCCTAATGATGAATGGCTAAACTTTATCACACAATTAAAAGATCTCCCGGGTAGTAAAGAAGCCAGACAGTTACAACGTTACTTTATGGCAGGTGCAGCTACCTGCGAAGTGGACAAGCAGGGAAGAATTTTGATTCCAACGAAACTTCGTGAACAAGCTGCTTTAGAGAAAGACATCGTATTTGTTGGTGTTTTAAGCAAAATTGAAATCTGGAGCAAAGAACGCTGGGATAGCAATAATGATTATGGTGATATGGACCAAATCGCTGAACATATGTCAGAGTTTGGATTAAGCTTTTAGGGGGAAGAAAATTGGATACTACGGAAAACATTAATTTTGGACACAAATCTGTACTATTGAATGAAACAATTGAAAAGCTAAAGATAAAGCCAAACGGTATTTATGTTGATGGTACTTTAGGAGGCGGAGGCCATTCTTATGAAATATGTAAAAGACTTGGTGAGAATGGAAGATTAATTGGAATCGATCAGGATGAGGATGCCATTAGAGCCGCAGGAGAACGATTAAACGAATTTAAAGATAAAGTTACAATTGTAAGAAATAACTACTGTAATATAAAAGAGGTACTAATTGATCTTAATATCCAAAAAGTTGATGGCATTTTATTAGACTTAGGAGTTTCTTCTTATCAGTTGGATACACCTGAGCGAGGTTTTTCTTATCGGGAGAACGCACCCTTAGATATGCGTATGGATACTAGAAACCATATAACTGCAAAAGATATTGTAAATAATTATAGTGAGTTTGATTTATACCGTATTATCAGGGACTATGGAGAAGATAAATTTGCAAAGAATATAGCCAAGCATATTATTAGGATGCGCAGCGAAAAACCACTTGAGACAACAGATGATCTTACAGAGGCAATTAAAGCCGCGATACCTATGAAAGTTAGAATGAACACCGGGCATCCGGCAAAAAAAACATTCCAGGCTATAAGAATAGAACTAAATAAGGAATTGGAAGTATTAAATCAATCATTAGATGACATGATAGATTTACTAAAAGAAGACGGAAGACTTTGTATTATAACTTTCCATTCGTTAGAAGATAGAATTGTAAAAAGCAAATTTAAAAATAATGAAAATCCATGTACCTGTCCACCAAGTTTTCCGGTATGTGTATGTGGGAATAAATCCAAAGGAACAGTAATTACAAGAAAACCAATAATTCCATCAGAACAGGAAATTGAGGAAAATACAAGGGCAAAAAGTTCAAAACTTAGAGTATTTGAACGACATTGATTTAATTCGGGGGGAAATGGTATGAAAAGCTATCAAGAGAATAACATTAGAAAAACATACTATGTAGAAGGAAATACGGCCAGAAATCTGCAGCTTGTTCCAGATTATCAAGTAGAAGGCGCACCTTCTAAAAGAGAACAACAAACCAGAGAAACTGTAAAAAGAAAAAAAGTAAACCCAGGTATGGATATATTTTCTTTCTTATTATTTGCTATTGCAGTTTCAGTTACTTTTTATACCTGCATTGAATATTTAAGTGTTCAAAGTAACATAACACAAATGGAAAAGAAAGCAGCAACGTTAGAAAGTGAATTAGTGAAGCTTGAGAATCAAAATAAAGCTGCCCTTTCAGAAATTAATACTTCCCTAGATTTAAACTATATTTATCAGGTGGCTACCAATGAGCTTGGTATGGTTTATCCTAAGGAAAATCAGGTTATAACCTACGAAAGTACATTAAGTGATTATGTAAGACAGTATGGTGATATTCCAGATGAAAGTGAATCCTCTATACTTAGTAAAATCATAAATTAAGGGATTTAATTTTCGGGAGAAAAAGGGGAATAAAAATGACAGAGAAAAAACTAAAGAAATTCACAAGCAAAATGCAAGGAAAGCTTTTGCTTGTTTTTTGTATTATGATCCTTGCAATGGGTTGTCTCATTGGGAGAATTGTTTATCTTAATCGGACAGACGGAGACCGTTATGCAAAACGTGTACTATCCCAACAAACCTATACCAGTACTGTTTTACCTTATCAGCGTGGCAGCATTGTGGATCGAAAAGGGACAGTACTTGCAACCAGTCAGAAAGTATATAATCTAGTTCTTGATGTTAAACTTATGGGTGCAGAGGATGGTAAATATATTCAGCCAACGGTGAAAGCCTTGACAGAAAGCTTTAAGGATTTAACAGCAGATATGATTTTAGAATTAGTGGATTCGAAACCTGAAAGCCAGTATAATGTGTTATTAAAAAAATTAACCTATGATGAAATGATGGTTTTTAAAAATAAAGCTGCGGGAGCTACTGATATTAAAGGTGTTTGGTTTGAAGAGGATTATGTAAGAATGTATCCATATAATGACCTTGCAAGTCATTTGATTGGTTTTACTTCCAGTGGCAATGTTGGGAATTGGGGTATTGAACAGTATTATAATGAAGAATTAAATGGAGCCAACGGCAGAGAATATGGCTATATGGATGCAGAACTTAATTTAGAACGTACAGTAAAGCCAGCTGTAAATGGTAATAATATTGTAACAAGCATTGATGCCAATGTTCAGGGAATTATTCAAAATCATATCAAAACTTTTAATGAGGAATTTGGCAGTAAGAATATCGGAGTTATTGTAATGAACCCAAATAATGGTGAAATTTTAGCAATGGCTTCTAATCGGGAATATGATTTAAATAATCCAATGGATTTGACTGCATTTTATACGAAAGAAGAAATCAGTGCAATGAGTGATAAGGATAAGTTAGATGCACTGAATCAGTTATGGAGAAACTTCGCTATTAGTGATGCTTATGAACCTGGATCAACATTTAAGCCAGTCACCATATCATCGGCTTTAGAGGAAGCAGTAATTTCAGAAAATGACACCTATTTTTGTGACGGATATGAAGAAGTTAATGGAACAAAAATCAGATGCAGTAAAAGAACTGGACACGGGGAACTTACTTTGACTCAGGCGTTAGAAGTATCTTGTAATGATGTTTTAATGCAGGTAGTTGCCAAAGAGGGAAAAGGTATATTCCTAAATTATCAAAATAATTTAGGGTTTGGAGTAAAAACAGGAATTGATTTGCCGGGTGAGGCAAGTGGAATCCTGGTAGCAGAAAAAAACATAAGCCCCATAGATCTTGCAATCAGTAGTTTTGGACAAACCTTTACTTCAACCATGATACAAATGGCATCTGCATACTCCTCATTAATAAACGGCGGAAATTATTATGAACCTCATGTGGTAAAGCAAATAGAAAATGATCAGGGGATGGTTGTAGAATCTTTTGATGAAACCTTAGTAAGAAAAACAGTTTCCAAAGAAACTTCAGATTTTATTCGTAATGCAATGTATTTGACAGTAAAAGAGGGAACAGCTAAGGCGGCCTCGGTACCTGGTTATACCATTGGGGGAAAAACTGGAACTGCCCAAAAATTACCTCGTGATGCTGGAACTTATCTAGTATCTTTTATAGGAAATGTTCCTGCAGACAATCCGGAAATTGTAATCTATGTTGTGGTTGATGAACCTCAAAATGTAGTGAAGCAAGCGGATAGTTCTATAGCAACCTCATTGGCAAGTAGAATTTTAAAAGATAT
>JAQSYR010000154.1 GCA_029256035.1 Anaerocolumna sp.
AGTGAAGAGTATGCTGACTTTATGGTGGATGAAGGGAATATTCTTAATGCCATAACAGCAATCACAGGCGCTTGTTATTTTAATTTAGTTGGGAATACATATAATGTTTATGTTCCAATTTCTAATTTGCCCAGAAATACAATACAATTATATGGTTATGGAGCATACCCCAACTTATATGGATTATTGGATATTAATAGTTTTGAATTATCAGGTATCAATCGGATACAAAGCATTCCTGCTCTTGGGTTAAGGGGCCAGGGAGTATTAATTGGGCTGGTTGATTCTGGAATAGATTATCTTCATGAAGCTTTTAGAAGAGAAGATGGAACTTCTAAAATATATTCAATTTGGGATCAGACAATAGACAGTGAAGGACTACAGCCACAAAGATTCCAATATGGTACAGAGTATACACAGTCCCAGATTAATCAGGCCTTAGTCGCTGAGAATCCCTTGTCAGTAGTACCAACCAAAGATGAAATAGGACATGGTACCTTCTTAGCTGGAATCGCAGCCGGCAATCGAAAGGAAGAAGAAAAATTTTCTGGCATTGTGCCAGACGCAGAAATAGTGGCAGTAAAATTAAAACCTGCAAAGCAGTTTTTGCGAGATTTTTGGCGCATTCCGGATGGTGCAGTGGCCTTTCAGAAAAATGATTTTATCATGGGATTACAGTACCTGGTACAAGTAGCAAGACAGGTAAACAGGCCCATCTCCATTTCCATTGCAGGAGGTAATGAGGGCAATACCGGGCACCATTATCTTGGGGAAATCATTAATGGCAAGGTATCGGATTTGGTAGAATTAAATGTTGGTCCAGGCGTTAGCGGATTTACAATGGAATTTTGGGGGCAGACACCTACAAATTTCTCAATTGATATACAGACACCAACAGGAGAATATATTCCTCGCATACCACCAGGAATCAAAGAATCCAGGGACATTGGGCTTATATTTGAACCAACCAGAATTAATGTGGACTATCAGTTAGTGGAATCACAATCAGGGGACCAGTTAATATTGGTTCGTTGAATCAACCAGAATTAATGTGGACTATCAGTTAGTGGAATCACAATCAGGGGACCAGTTAATATTGGTTCGATTTCGAAATTCAACAGAAGGTATTTGGAGATTTCAAGTGTATACCAGTGGTAATCTTACTCTGCGTTATCATGTATGGCTTCCAATGGAGAATTTCTTAAGCAGAGAAACTTATTTCATTCGCTCTAATCCCAATTATACCTTGACTTCTCCGGGCAATACATTTACAACAGTTGTTACAACAGCTTATGATTATCGGAATAGAGGTGAACCAGTGTTGCAGCAGCCCATGCTGGTGGTATCTGTGCAATGCTGTTAGAGTGGGGCATTGTAAGAGGTAATTTCCCGCAGATTAGCACAGTAGAAATAAGAAATTTGTTGATACGCGGTGCAAAAAGAGATCCTAACCTGAATTATCCCAATCAGGAATGGGGATATGGAATATTGGACTTGTTTAATGCATTTAATGCCTTACGAAGTGACATAATATAAATAAATTTGTACAAATGATATAAAAAATGTGAATAAACTTTGAACATTATGTTGCTATTTGTCGAATCTGGTGTTATAATTAACGAATAATAGGACCATTATACTACATAAGAAATAAACTGCTAGATATTTAAGTGAAAAAGGCAAAACCATCGAAAGGTGGTGACGCAAAGCTACGAATCTAAGTTATATAGTAATATATAATAAGATAGTCGGGTTGCCCAACCTATCGTAAAGGAAAGGCGACTTCGTGTCGTCTTTTATTATTTTATAGACATTATTATTTTATAGACATTATCATTTTATAGACATTAATAATTTATAGACATTAATAATTTACAGGAATATTTTTGAAATTTCCTATGAAATATAAAAACTACAGTGCCAGATTCTGGCAAGAAAAAGCTTTCTTTTTTAAAAATTTGTACCCATTATATAGTATAGGAGTGGACTGTATGGTAGTAGAAGCATTTAGTGAGGCAGAAGCAAGAACATACGCTAAAAAATTTCTTGGTTATTCAGAGGGTCAATTTAAAATTTCAACGGTTCAGGAACCAGTGTATCAATTCTGGGGAACCATAAAGAAAAAGGGTAAATATAATATAATATTAATTAATAACGGTGATTTGAAAAAGAATACAAAAGAAATGGAAGACTGTAAAAAGGGGTACGTAGAAATAAAAGATGGAAAACTAAACATTTATAAACCCCATGATTGCAGAAGATATCCTTCTATCATTGCCAATGACCCTAATATCATTGTGTATGTCAATGGGGAGATAAGAAAAAATGTAATTATTCTAAATGATAAAGATAAAGTGGAATTTAAAACAAAAGAAGTACAGGCTTCCAGTCACATTTATTTAGAATTGTCAGAGGATAAAATGAAGGCAGTGCTTTACATAAAAAAAGAAGAAGGCAGAGTTTATTGTGTAAAAGATGTTGAAAAAAGTAACACAACCATAACAGTTGAAAGTTATTTTAAAACTATTTTACCAGAAGAGGTAACCCTAGATAGTTGCTTGGAATTAATAAGAAAATCTAATATAAAAGAAGAATTTATAAATAAAGATGAAATCATTAAATTAATTCAGTTACCGGCGGGTGGTTCTGCTGTAGTTGCCAAAGGAATTTATCCAACACCGGCAATGGACACAGAAATACGATATTATTTTAATGTAACGGAAGAAAGTGAAGGAGAAGATAACATTGTAGTACAAATAGGCGATGTTCTGGCTGAAAAAATTAAGGAAGCCATACCAGGAATTGATGGAGAAGATGTGACGGGTGCACCAATTAAAGCAGCAGATCCAGAAGAAAGCTTCTTTAAACCTGGAAGTGGCACCATGTACATAGAAGGACATGATAGAATCGTTGCAACTATAAATGGGCGTCCAAAACTAGTAAAAGGTGAACTCCGTGTCATTCCTCTTCTGGTTATACATGGAGATGTAAATAAAGATACGGGTGATATCTTTTTTAATGGAGATGTGGTCATTGAAGGCAATATTATGGATAATATGAAGGTGACGGCCCATGGTAAGATTAATATAACTGGTTCTGTATATAATGCTGTTTTATTTGCTGATGAAGATATTTTAATTGGTGGGACCGTCATGGGCGGGAATGTGATTGCAGGGCTCAACATGGTAAATTGTTTCTTTAATATACCATTGTTAGAAAAGATGGTTCATGTAATGAATCAGATAAAGGAAGAGATTGAAAAAAAGGAAATATCAGAGCCCATGGATACCTATGCTTATGATGCAGTGCAAGGGGTTATTCGAGTAAATGTTATAGAAATTGAAAAGACTTTACATTTACAGTCAGATAGTGATGCAGTCATTCTTCGAAGACTACTAAATGAAATAAAGGATAAGTTTTATAGTTATAAAGCCATAATACGTAAAGATGTAAAACAAATACAGCTGTTACGAGATGAATTAACCTACTATATTGAAAGAAAAAAAGAGATAAGCACTCGACATGCTAATGTGCAGTTACAGTATGCACAAAGTACAGTGATTCAAGCCTGTGGAACTATTATTATTACAGGATTAGGCAGTTACCAGTCTTGTCTATATGCCAAAGAAATATTATATAAAAGGCCTACAAGCAGTGTGAAAGGCGGAACTCTGGTTGCACAAAAAAGCATTAAAGCTGGAGAAATCGGATCCCCAAGTGGTATACATACCAACTGTAGAATTTTAAACAAAGATGGCAAGGTATTTGCCCGTTACTATAATGGTACTATTGTAACCATTGGTGATAAAGTAAAAATTATTACAAAAGAACAAATTAGTTAAGTCTAGTCCTAAAAACGGTGTCATCCCTTGTGGTTGCCACTGTTTTTCTTGTTTCTTAAGAAAAAATTAAAGACTTATATCATCTATTATGATAGTATAAAACTAACAATGTTATGGTGTCAGGCACCCTTACAATATTCTTACGAAATCTGTGGATTTCGTAAGAATTACGTAAGGGTGCCTGACACCACCAAAGTGGGAGGTAAAGTATGGAAATGATAAATATTCTGGTTGTAGATGATGATAAGGAAATCGCGGAATTAGTTGAGATACACCTGGTAAGTGACGGTTACAGGGTCTTTAAAGCTTACAATGCCAAGGAAGGAATGGCTATTCTGGATAAGGAAGACATTCAGTTAATTATTCTTGATATTATGATGCCGGGAACCGATGGATTAACCATGTGTAAAAACATTCGGGAAACCAGCACCATTCCTATTATTATGTTAAGTGCCAAATCAGCAGATTTAGATAAAATCGTTGGACTTGGTACCGGAGCGGATGATTATGTAATTAAGCCTTTTAATCCACTGGAATTAATGGCCAGAGTCAAATCCCAGTTAAGAAGATATACTACCTTTAATCCGGGAAATCAGGATGACAAGTCAGGAAAGGAAATCATAATCAACCACCTTATTATTAATAAAGAAGATCACCGTGTAATATCCTATGGGAAAGAAGCGAAACTCACCCCCATTGAATTTGATATTCTCTACCTGCTGGCAACTAATCCAGGAAGAGTATTTAGTACAGATGAAATCTTTGAAAGAGTATGGAACGAAAAAATGTTTGAAGCTAATAATACAGTAATGGTTCATATTCGAAGACTCCGTGAGAAAATCGAAATGGATTCCCGCAATGCACAAATCATAAAAACAGTATGGGGAGTTGGATACAAAATTGAAAGATAGTATATTTAAAAGCTTTCGCTTTGAAGTAGTTTTGTATAGCTTGTTAAGCCTTATTTATGCCCTTTTGTCTGAAGCTGCGCTATTTTTTGGAATTTATATTATTTATAATATATTTAATGGTAGAGAAGTATCCCCAAACCAGGCTCAGCTGGGAGATAGTATCAATAATAGT
>JAQSYR010000003.1 GCA_029256035.1 Anaerocolumna sp.
GGATGCTATGAGGGGATAAAAACTAATAATTGCAATTGAGATAAAATAAACCGTAATAACCGCCAGAAACTTACCAAGAATAATATGGCTGACTGGTACCGGGGAAGTTAACAGTAACTGATCCGTTTTTTGTTTCTTTTCCTCTGCCATAAGTCGCATGGTCAGTATGGGAACTAAAATCACAAAAATAAAGGACACATCAGATAAAACATATTCAAAATTAGCCAGTTGGTTCAGTAAATTATATATAACAAAGAAGATGCCTATAATAATCAGGAAAAATGCAATAAAAACATACCCTGTCATGGATGTAAAATAAGATTTTAATTCTTTCTTATAAATTGCCAGCATGTTCCCTTACCTCCTCACTCTTTTCCTTCTCTTTCTTATCTTCATTTTCTTTCTTATCTTCGTCACTTCAAGGAAAATATCTTCTAAGGACATTCGAGTCGTTTGCATCTCTACAATGGCACAGTTCGCTTTACTAAAAGCAAAGAAAATTTCCTCTCTGATATCATGTTCATCACCATAGGAGATGGATAGGGATGTGAGCCCCTTTTTCGAATCCTCTTTGGAATCAAATTCTGGGACAACATTCAGTGGTCCAAGAATGTTTTGTATTACTTCCTTCGTTCCTTTCACCTGTAAATGAAGTTGATTGGAACCAGAAATATGGTTAGACAGATGATCTGCTTTATCGCTAACGATTAACTTACCTTTATTCATAATAATAATCTGATCGCACACTGCACTAACTTCAGATAAAATATGAGAGCTTAAAATTATGGTATGATTTTTCTTCAGTTCTTTTATTAGATCCCGTATCTCTATAATCTGCATAGGATCTAGTCCAACCGTAGGCTCATCTAGAATTAAAACTTCCGGAAATCCCACAATGGCTTGTGCTAAACCAACTCTTTGCTTATATCCTTTGGATAAATGCTTTATTAAACGCCCGGATACATCCGTAATTTTTGTCATATGTAAAATTTTATTGATCATTTGTGCTTTATCAGATTTTTTAACCTTTTTTAAATCTGCAACAAAATTCAGATATTCCCTGACTGTCATGTCCGGATATAAAGGTGGTAATTCCGGCAAATAACCAATACATTTCTTTGCCTCTTCCGGCTCTTCAAAAATGTCATGGCCGTCTACCACTACTGTTCCTTCCGTAGCAGATATGTAACCTGTCAGGATATTCATGGTTGTAGATTTACCTGCTCCATTGGGCCCTAAAAACCCAAGTACCTGCCCCTTTTGGACGGTAAAACTTAGGTTATCAACAGCTAAATGGTCACCATACTGTTTGACTAAATTCTTAACTTCTATCAAAACGTTCTCCTCCTTAAAAAATAATCATCATCTACTCTATGGTAATCCTACTTTGCGAAAAATTTGTGAACAAAGTTTGAATTTCCATAAGTTCACAAATTTTTCACATTTTTAATAGCCTTCCATTATTTTTCAAAGAAAGTCAGTAATACATTTTCAATTACAAAAAGCATACCCCTCCATCTATCATAAATAACCTGTTTGATTATTTATAATAGAAAGAAGGATATGCTTAATAGAATCTTCCTATATTCTTTTCATGAATTACAATACTATAAACTCTTAATCAATATATTTTATCCAATTACGTCTTTCATATCATACATTCCTGGGCCTTTTCCTGCCAGGAATTTAGCAGCCTGAATTGCACCTTTTGCAAAAATTGCTTTTGAATAAGCAGTATGTTTAATCTCGATTACCTCATCGATTCCGGCATAGATCACTTCATGTTCCCCTACAATGGTGCCACCTCGTACTGCAGCAATGCCGATTTCTTTTTTCTTTCGCTTTTCACGTACTGGTGAGCGGTCATAATTATAGGTGTATTCCTGGTCTAGCACTTCATTGATTGCATCTGCAAGTGCCAGTGCTGTTCCGGAAGGTGCATCTACTTTCTGGTTGTGATGCTTCTCAACGATTTCTATATCAAAGTCAGCATCTACAAGTACATTGGTTACTGCCTTTAGCACCTTCATAATTGTATTAACACCAAGAGACATATTAGCGGAACGAAGAATTGCAACATTTTTCGAAGCTTCCTTTACCAAAGCTATGTCAGCTTCTGATAAACCTGTGGTTGATAGTACAATTGGTACTTGTTTTTCCTGTGCATATTGTAACATCTCTCCGATATTTACAGGAGATGAGAAATCTATGATGACATCTGCCGCAACATTACACGCTGGAAAAGAAGTAAATACCGGATACCCATTATCTGTAGTTTCTTTTAAATCAATGCCTGCTACAATTTCTGCATTTTCATCATTGTAAACTAATTCAGAAATTACCTTTCCCATTCTGCCATTACAGCCCTTCATAATAATTCTTGTCATTTTATCCACCTGGTACCTTTCTTTCATGCTATAATTCTATACCAAATTCTTTCATGGCTTTTATTAATTTTTGAACATTATCTGGTTCCATTTCAGTTAATGGTTTTCTAAGTTCACCAACTTCAAATCCCATTAGGTTAACACCCATCTTAACTGGAATGGGATTAACTTCGCAGAACAAAGCGTCTATTAATGGAATCGCTTTTAATTGAAGATCCAGACTGCCTTTTAAATCTCCCTCAAAATATTTTGCTACAATATCATGGGTTTCTTTTGGTGCAATATTGGATAATACAGAGATAACACCTACTCCACCAAGGGAAAGTAAAGGAACTATCTGATCATCATTACCAGAATACAAGTCAATATCACCCTGAGTTAAATGCATAAGGCTTGCTACCTGCGCTATATTTCCACTGGCTTCTTTTATTCCTACAATGTTATCCACATTTTTCACTAATTCTGCGGCAGTTGCCGGCATAATATTACAACCGGTTCTTCCAGGAACATTATACATAAGGATAGGAAGATCTACTGATTTTGCAATATCAGTAAAATGTACTACCAAGCCTTTCTGGGTAGCTTTATTATAATATGGAGTTACAACCAAAAGGCCGTCAGCACCATGTTTTTGTGCTTCCTGTGATAAATAAATGGCAGTTTCTGTACTGTTAGAACCTGTTCCTGCGATTACCGGAATTCTCTTACTTACCTTATCTACTGTGTAACGGATACACTCTAAATGTTCTTCATGACTTAGTGTAGAAGCTTCACCTGTTGTTCCACAGATAATAATACTGTCAGTTCCATTTGCTATCTGATAATCAATTAATTCTCCAAGTTTTTCATAATTAACTTCATTTTTCTCTGTAAATGGTGTAATAATTGCAACACCGGCCCCTTTAAAAATAGCCATAACTTACCTCCTGTTATACATAATCCAATCTACAAGTTGCACCGCACTTTCTGGCGGAGACTTTCTTATTGCATAGGATCTATACTGTATACAATAAAAAAAGCCGACTAAGTGTCGACACTAAAGAATTCATCTATCTACCTGTAGTTTCTTATGTCCAAAAAAGGACGAAATACCGGACTTTATATTCTTTAGGCAGCACTCCATCATAGAAATGATGACAGTCATATAGCTCTTAACCATATGCCCAACCAAGTTATTACAGATCTAACCTGATTTCGGCAACTTTTCCTTTCCACTACATTCCTCTATGTCTGCCATATCCTGTAATGTACTACTAAAAGATGCACCTCTACCATAAACATTATTGATTTGTACCACCATAATAACATTATAAAAATACCTTGTCAATTATATTTTTCTTTTCATCAATCTATTGCAAATTCAAAAATTTTGTGTTACATTACTGGTAGAAAAACTGATATATTAGTTTCAACATAAATTAATATTTATAATCAAAAACAGAATTGGAGGTTGTATAAATGGAAAATACAATGAAAAGAATCGGAGATACCGGGCTTGTTCCTGTAGTAGTAATTGACGATGTAAAAACTGCAGTAGATACAGCAAATGCACTATTAAAAGGTGGCGTAGACCTTATGGAAATTACCATGCGAACTGCTGCTGGAATGGAATCTATCCGTTTAGTTGCTGAGTCTTGCCCTGATATGTTAGTTGGTGCCGGTACCGTATTAACTATGGAACAATGTAAACAGGCCATTGCATATGGAGCTAAATTTATAGTTTCTCCAGGTTTTGACCCCGATATTGTTGATTATTGTAATGAGCAAAATATCCCTATATGCCCAGGATGCGTAACCCCTACTGAAATCACAGCTGCTATAAAGAAAGGTTTAAAAGTAGTTAAATTCTTCCCTGCTAATGTTTACGGTGGAATTAAAGCAATCAAAGCATTGGCTGGTCCATTTACAGATATGCAGTTTATTCCAACAGGTGGAGTAAGTTTAACAAATCTTGCTGATTTTACCAGCAAACCAATCTATGCTATTGGTGGTGGCTGGTTATGTTCCCGTGAATCTATTAATAGCGGTGACTTTGCAGAGATTACAGACACTTGTGCTAAATCAGTTGATGTATTGTTAGGTCTTAAAGATGCAGATGACAATACCTCTTCATTAAATGAAATAATGAAGAAAGGTGGAGCAGTTTCCACAATCAGCAAAAGCCGTTTGACTTCACAGTTAGTAAGAAGAGGCTTTGAAGTATCAGAAGCAGGCAATACATTTAAAAAAGCTGATATAACGATAACTGTGAAATAATACTGTAAAATCATAGATTATAATTTTATACGTTATGTTTTACCATCTTATTTTGTTTCAATACTATTTTGAAGAAGCGCCCAAAACTTAATTTAGAATAGTTTATAAAATAAGTTGTAAATAAATGAATTACCCCAAAAGTATGTTAAGAAACAGGCTGTCTCACTAGTTTTCAACTATTAGCGAGACAGCCTGTTTTATTCCATGAATATATTTATATATACAACGAAAGGTTTCCATGTTTACAAATAAAGAAATTTTATATAGTAATATATTAATTCAGCTCACAATTCTCTCTTTTTTCCACTCTTTATCACGGAATTCTCTCTTATTTTTCCCACTCTGTATGGAAATAGCCTTCTTTATCCACTCGTTTGTAGGTATGAGCTCCAAAACAATCTCTTAGTGCCTGTACAAAGTTAACCGGCATCTGTTCCATTCTAAAGTAATCATAATAGTTAAGCGCTGATGCCAAGGCAGGTATTGCAATGGCTGCACTGGAGGTTTTTGTAACCACTTCTCTAAGGGCTGGTTCCAGTTTTGTTATATAATGAAAGGCTTCACTTAACATTAAATTTTCTTTCTCTTCTGTTAGGGATTCTTTCACTTCAGATAGTAATACGCTTCGGATAATACAGCCTTCACGCCAAACAGATGCTAACTCTGAAAGATCAATCTTCCATCCATTCTCTTCTGATGCCTTTGCAATTAATGCCATTCCCTGAGCGTAACTTGCAATAACTCCCGCTAGTAAGGCTTCTCCAAGTTTCTTCTCATAATCATCCAAAGTATATGGACTTCCACTATGGCTTAAATGTTTATTTCCCTGTACTCGAATTTCCTTATTGGAAGAAAAGCTTCGTGCAAATACTGCTTCAAAAATAGTTGGAATATAAACTCCGCGGTCGATTGCTTCTTCCAGTGTCCATTTCCCAGTTCCTTTTTGTTCTGCAACATCAAGAATTTTATCTACTAAAGGTGTATTGTCTTCATCCATTTTTTCAAGTACTGTTACACTAATATCAATGAGATAGGAATCCAGCTTGGAATTTTTCCAGTTTTCAAATGTACCCAAGATACTATCATGTTCCAGATTCAGCCCATACTTCATAATATGATAAGTTTCTGCAATTAGCTGCAAAATAGCATACTCTATGCCATTATGAACCATTTTAACATAATGTCCGGCACCTTCTGGTCCAATATAAGTACAGCAAGGCTCGTCTTTATAGTAAGCTGCTATGGTCTTTAGTATATGTTTTGATGCTTCCCAGCCTTCTTTGCTGCCCCCAGCCATCATACTAGGTCCCAGTAATGCACCCTTTTCTCCACCAGATACACCGACTCCCATATAACAGATCCCTTTTTCCTTAAGATCATTATATCTTCTTGAAGTGTCTTTAAAGTAAGAATTACCGCCATCAATGACAATGTCACCTGGTTCTAACGCCGGAAGTAAGTCCTCGATTACAGAATCTACAGGCGCTCCGGCAGTTATCATTAGAAATATAATTCTTGGACTCTTTAAACTGCTTAGCATCTGCTCTTTTGTACTACATACCACATAACTATCTTCTTTCCCATTTAAAGCAAAGCGCTCTTTCTCTGCCTCGCTTTTACTAAAGGCTGCCACCTTAAAGCCTTTATTTATCATATTTTTAGCCAGGCTGCTACCCATTACACCTAAACCATATACTGCAATATCATAATTCTTCATATTACGTTCACCGCCTTATAGCATGTTATCTACTTTTAAAATTAAACCGATTGCATTTTTTGCATTCTCCATATGAGTAATCAGGGCTTGTCTAAGTCCAGCTTCATCCTGATTAAGAATAGCCTGTAGAATTTGTCTATGCTCTTCCACTCCTGCAATGGATTTTTCCTTTGATTGTCTGTTGTATATGTAATTACAATAGATGAAAGGGTTTACACTTCGGTAAACATCTATTATTTTTTTATTTCCTGAACTTTTTAAATATAATTCATGAAATTTATAGTCATAATCATAATTTCCAACAAAACTATCAGTATTCAGGTTTTCATTATTATTATCATAAATTTTATGAATTAATTCATAATGCTCCTGTACATTCTGCTGTAACTGCTCTCTTAATGTTTTATTTAGATTTACAGCTTCAATTATTTCTTTGATATAATATAGATCCATCATAAGACGAATATCAAAGATTTCACTTGCTTCTTCCACACTCATTTGTCTGACAATCATACCTTGTCTTGGAAAATTCTCAATTACCTGCTCCGATATTAATCGGTTTAATGCTAGTTTCACCGGCATCTCACTGGTTCCATATCGTTCTGCAAGTTCTTTTATTCTGATTTTTTCTCCTGGAAGTAATATGTGATTAACTATATCACCTTTTATATTCTTACTAATTGTTTCAACAAGTGTTTCCTTAACGTCACCTTTTTCATTTTTAACCATACTCAGTCACCCCATATATTTTACTATTGACTACCTTATCCATAAATTTAGTAATATATTACCACTTGTTATCTATTATTTCAAGCGGAACTAAGTTTTGGTGAGGCAAGATAAATATGTAAAAAAGGACCGTTTTTAGATAGTTACGGCCCTTTCTATTTAATTAAACTACTTTAAATTGAAGTTCTCCATCACTAATCTTTGCTGCAGCATTTTGAGCGCAGATTAAACTTACGGCACCAATTGCTTCTTTTGAATACATGCCGATATGAGGAGTTATTATTACATTTTCCAGGGAACGAAGTGGGTTTTCCATTTCCATTGGTTCTTTATCGGATACATCAAGTGCTGCGGCAGCTATCTGTCCAGATACTAAAGCATCATATAAATCGTTCTCATTTACGATACCGCCACGTGCGGTATTAACTATGTATGCACCTTTTTTCATTCCAGCCATTTCTTTTGCAGATACCATATTTCTTGTTTCTTCTGTAAGTGGTAAATGAGCAGATAGAATATCACAACCTTTAATTACCTCATCACAAGAACCTAAAGTTACATACTCTTTGAATTCTTCTGGTACTTCTGTTACATATGGGTCATATGCCAGCACTTTCATGCCAAAGCCTTTTGCTCTTCTTGCCACATTTTTAGCAATAGCACCAAATCCAAGTAAACCAAGGGTTTTATAGCAAACGTCACTTCCGATTGCTGGCTTCCATTCCCCATTTCTTACTCTCTTATCACTAAGTACAATGTTTCTTGAACAAGCAAGCATAAGTCCAAAAGCCAAATCAGCAACTGCATTAGAATTTGTTCCTGGAACATTGCATACGGTAATTCCTAATTCCTTTGCTTTTTCAAGATGAATATTATCAAGTCCTGCTCCGTGTTTACAGATAATCTGAAGTTTTGAACACTTTTCCATTACTTCTTCTGGAAATGGATGGGCGCCAATAATTAAGGCATCATATTCAGGTACTATTTGTTCGAATTCTTCCTGGTTAAAATCTTTGCCTTTTAAGGTTATTTCATAACCCGCTTCAAGTAAAACGTTAGTGGGGTCATCATTAATCTGACCAAAGGATCTTGAAGTTATTAACACTTTTTTACTCACGTTTGTCTCCTTTCTTTTCGATGATCTTTTTAAGTCCATCGATTGCATAGCTTCTAGACTCAGATATTGGAAGCCATTTAATATTTTTAATATAGTTACAATCTTCAAATATAATAGAAAACAGGCGGAACATAAACTCATCTGATACAATAGCTACTGTGTCGCACTCTTTCCAGTAATGTTCTATATAATATTCTAAAGATTCCCTTACACCACCACTTACAACACCTTCTGCATAGGAAAATCTGTCCTGTTCACTGCCCTCATTGAAAAGTCGCATGGCATGGCAAATATAAATTGCACGATTAAAGCCAAACTTTTTCAGATTCTCTACCCCTTTTTTCACCATTTCAGGGCTTAAATCCTTACTATCTGCACTTAAGATTGGTGATAGAATGGTAGAAGTTTTTAATGCATGAAATAACTCCCCGGTAAAATTAGATATAATTCCTATAATCTGATCATTTTGCACATAGGTAACATGAGTATGGGATCCCGGAAGTATAAGGGCAATGTTCTTGCTTTCACTAATCTTATTCAGTTCCTCCAAGGTACCAATAATCTCTATTTCTTCCCCACGCATATTATTCACATAGGTAATGTCATCATTTACAGTCTTTAACCCAGGGACAAGGTAAATGTTCTTATGGAACAGTTTGTCTTCATAATGGCAATACAGACTGTCTGCAAAATTCTGAATTGTCATGGGCAGCTTTAGATGAGGTACTTCCTTTAAACCATAGGGAGAGGTAATCATTCCAGAAGCATATATATCTTTAATTTGTTCTTCTGAAATTCCTGTTTTATCAAGAACCTCATCATATAATTTCTTCATACCTTCAATCAGCACCATGTTACTGCCGGCGATTGCAGAGTCTTTAGAACCAACGCCTAATTTTGCTGTATATAACGCCTTATATTCTTTATCCAGTAAATATACTCGGGTATTTGACGTACCAGAATCATAATAAATTATGTATTTTTCTTTCATTTTATAGGCCCTTTAATGCTTCAACATATTCTTTTGCTACTGCAGTAATTTCATCAAATTTTCCTTCATTTACTAGTTTTGGACTAACTAAATTACCGCCTACACCAACTCCTACTGCACCAGCTTTAATAAATGCAGCGCAGTTAGAAGGATTTACACTTCCTACTGCTGTTACTGGTATATGTTTTAAAGGAGCCTTAACTGCTTTGATATAATCTGCGCCAAGAACTCCGGCAGGGAATAACTTAATGATATCAGCACCATAGGAATAACCACTGGCTGCTTCTGTAGGTGTCATTGCACCTGGGATCGATACTTTGCCAAGTTTTTTTGTTTCTTTAATAACTGCTTCATCTACATTGGGAGCAAGAATATATTCTGCGCCAGCATTTACTGCCTGGTTTACCTGTTCTACGGTCATAACAGTTCCAGCGCCTACACAGACTTTATCACCAAAATGTTCTGCAATCTTAGAAATTGATACTAATGTATCTTTCGCTGCTTCCTCACTAGATTGATCAAAAGTAACTTCAACACAGCGTATTCCCCCTGCAACCATTGCATCTACAAGGTTTATTATCTTATCACTTGAAATTCCTCTTACAATTGCAACTATTTTAGCTTCTAATAGTGTATCTAATATCTTCTTTGACATATATCTTTCTCCTTTTCAATATAATATTTTTATTGCGTAATAATATATTATATGTGCCTAATAATATATTATTATAATAAGATAATATATTTTATCTCTTAAAATGTCAACAACAAAAAATATTTAAATAATTGATTTTCCCATAGATAAAATATACAAAACCATTGAAAAAAAATATTATTAGTGCTATTATTTATTTAATATATATCATTTGGTACATTACATGTTGATTTAACGTTAAAATGTTTGTGCCTCTAATCATATTTTCTTCAATGATCACAACACCAATTAGGAGGATATTTATGGAAAACAAGGTAACCAAAACAACCCTCGTAGATTCAATTACCGAGCGCATTCGCAAAGACATTACAATGCATATACTAGTTCCTGGCGATAAGATTAATTTAAAAGAACTTAGTGACAGATATGGTGCCAGTGAGACACCTGTTCGTCTGGCTCTAAACCGCCTTATTACAGAAAATGTTATTGAAAACTTTCCAAGACTTGGTATGCGTATCAAGCCATTAAATCCCAATACTGCCAGTGAAACCTTTGATCTTAGGCTTATGATGGAATTATATTATACGAAAGAAATCATCGCTTCCTTTAAACTAAACAGCGCTCTTAAAGATAAAATAACTCAAAACGTGGAAGAGCATATGGCAACTATACAAACTCTGACACCAGACTCACCTGTTGAGGATTATCTGAAAAATTATAACTTTGATATGGAATTTCATAGTTTATACTTAAAAGGTTCTGGTAATGAAATGCTTTTAGATTTATACCACCATATTAATCCATTTTTATATATAAACTATATTTATCGCAGACAATCCCAGGAACGTATCATTGCCGGAGTAGTGGAACATAAAGAAATTATGAATGCTATTTTAGACGGAGATGAAGCTTTGCTTCGTGAAAAAATAACTGCACATATTGAGAATTCTAAAAAATCTGTTACTATGATTTTAAAAATTGAAAATATAGTGTAAATTATTTTTTCTAATACTCCCTGCCTTATAGTTAGAAAGCAGTATATGCCATGTGGCACATACTGCTTTTCTTTTAGTATACAGCAGTCTTACGAAAGCATAAAACTATCTTGATAAGTAACCACCGTCACATGGAATAATTGCACCATTTAAATAATCAGATGCATCAGATGATAAAAATACTACTAAACCTTTCATATCATCAGGAGTTCCCCATCTGTGAGCTGGAATACGAGCAAGAATTTCTGTATTTCTGTTATCATCATTAATAAGGGCTGTATTCATTTCTGTAGCCATATAACCTGGAGCAATTGCATTTACTGTAATTCCTTTGCTTGCCCATTCGTTGGAAAGTGCTTTTGTTAACTGAGCAACGCCACCTTTACTTGCTGCATAAGCAGGTACTGTATAACCGCCAAAGAAGCTAAGCATAGATGCGATGTTAACAATTTTACCTTTGGATTGCTGTTTGATAAATTGCTGTCCTGCTAACTGGTCAAGCATAAATACAGCATTTAAGTTAATATTAATAACTGCATCCCAATCTTCTACTGGGAATTCTTCAGAAAAGTGTCTTTTTTGAATACCTGCCGCTGGAACAAGAATATCTAATCTTCCTCCTAATTTTTCAACAGCTTCGCCAAAAGCTTTCCTTAACTGATCTCTGTCACCAAGGTTTGCTAAAACTGCGTGGCATTTATATCCTTTTTCTACAAAGCCAGCTGCAACCTCAACCGCTTTTGGATTAATATCGATAATACATACTTCTGCTCCTGATTCCATAAGGCCTTCTGCCATTCCGTATGCTAACCCCTGTGCTGCTCCTGTTACAATTGCTTTTCTTCCTGTAATGTCAAATAAATTCATAATTTGCCTCCAAGTTTTATTATTATTTTACTAAATTGACAGCTTCTGCAGTTAATTTTTCTATCTCATCAAACCTGTGCCCGCTTATGAGAGAATCTTTTACCATCCAGCTGCCACCACAAGCTATAATCTGTGGATTTGCTAAGTATTCAAGAATATTAGAGGTACTTACTCCACCAGTTGGCATAAACTTCATTTTAGGGAATGGTCCTAAAAGTGCTTTAATCGTATCTAGTCCACCAAATTGAGCCGCAGGGAAGAATTTCGCTACAGGCAGTTTATATTCTACTACAGACATTAATTCTGCAGGAGTACAAGCGCCGGGGAAAATAGGCATATTATTTGCTATAGCGAATTCGGTTATTTTTTGGTTGAATCCTGGTGTTACGATAAATTTAGCACCTGCATCTTTTGCTTTTTGTGCCTGTTCTACAGTTGTAACGGTTCCTGCTCCCACAAGCATCTCAGGAAATTGAAGCATTTCCTTAATTGCTTCCTCAGCTGCGTCCGTTCTGAACGTTACTTCTGCAACAGGAAGACCCCCTGCTATTAACGCTTTTGCCAAAGGTGCTGCATCAGCAGCATTATTTATCACTACGACAGGAACTATTTTAAGTTCCTCGATTCTTTTAATAACGTCCATCATTTACCTCCAAATATTTCACATGTTTATACTTGTAACTTTTTATTTCAGACCAAGGACAATTCTTGGCAATGTCATTGAGATTGCTGGTATATAGGTAATGAGTAACAGACATACAATCATTACTATAATAAACATGATAATACCTTGTATTACAGTATTTAATTCTTCTCGTCCTACACGGGCCGCAACAAACAGGTTGATTCCCAGAGGAGGAGTTATGAAACCAATTGCAAGGTTAACTACCATAATAATACCAAAGTGAATTGGACTTAATCCGATGGAAAGTGCAATAGGTAGTAAGATTGGTGATAATACTAACATTGCAGGGGTGGTATCCATAAAGCATCCTACGATAAGTAGAAGTACATTAATAAGAATTAACAGGATAAAGCCATTATCTGTTACACCCATAATTGATTCTGAAATCATTACAGGAATCTTTTGAATGGTAAGAATCTTTGCAAATGCAGTTGCACATCCGATAATAACCATAGTAGTACCGGTTGTGGAGCAAGAATTTGCAATGGTTGCATAAAGACTCTTAAGATTTAATTCTTTATGTATGAATACACCACATACAAATGCATAAACTGCTGCTACAGCAGCTGCTTCTGTAGGAGTAAAGATTCCAGCATAAATACCACCAAGAATAATAATTGGGTTAATTAATGCCCATTTTGCATCCCATACTACTAGAAGTTTCTCTTTCATGGTGTAATGTTTATCATCACCCTTCCAGCCTTGTTTCTTACAATAGAAGTAGGAAAGAGCAATTAAAGCACCACCGATTAAGAAACCAGGACCAAAACCTGCCATAAACATACCACTTATAGAGGTACTTGTTGCTACACCATATACTACCATTGGTATACTTGGAGGGATAATAACTCCAATAGAACCAGCACATGCGATTAAAGCAAGGGTAAATTTCTTACTGTAGCCTTTTTCTAACATAGTTGGTACAACCATGGCACCAACTGCTGCAACAGTTGCAGGTCCGGAACCAGATACTGCTGCAAAGAACATACAAACAACAACAGTTACAATTGCAAGTCCACCTGTTATTCTGCCAAGGAATGCATTGGCAACGTTTAGAATACGTCTTGATACACCACCGGCACCCATTAAATCACCGGCAAGAATAAATAAAGGAATTGCCATAAGAGGGAAAGAGTCAGCACCAGTAACAAGATTTTGAACGATGTAAGTTCCGGATAACCTGCCTTCTACTAAGATAGCAGCAAGAGAGGAAAGACCAATTGCCATGCCTACGGGCACATTAAGTATTAAGAATAAAATTAAGCCTATAAATAAAACTGCACTAACCATAATTATGCCTCCTCCCCTTTCTTGATTACATTAATTCTATGGATAATTGTCTGTACCTGACGGATAGCAGCAAATGCCATACCAACCATTGGTGCTGCATTAACATATTGTAATGGAAGCTGCAACGCAGGAGATACTTTACTCATATCAATCTGTACCTGTACTAACTGAGCACCGGTAACAACAATATAGATTGCAAATCCAAGGAAAAGAATATCACCTAAAATTATTACATAAGGTCTTAACTTTTTAGGGAATAATAATAGACCAGCATCAATTTTTAAGTGCTTCATTTCTTTACATCCAAAACTAATTCCAAGATAAATTAACCAGATAAAAATATATCTTGCTAATTCTTCGGACCAGGATAAGGAGTTAGAGAATACATATCTCATAACTACCTGTACAAAAATAAGTAACGTCATAATAGACATTAATCCAACGCAAATACTTATTTCTAAATAATCATCTAGCCATTTAAGGATTTTTTTCAAAACTAGTTCCTCCTAATTTTCTATGTTGAGTATTGCTCCCCTGTTTCAGAAGAAACAGGGGAGTTATGCTTGATTATTTCATTGCTTCCATCATTTGATCTAAGTATTCTGGATGTTCCATTTTACCTTTAACCATATCAAAGATATTTGCTCCAACAATAATTTCCTGGAATGCTGCTTTTTCTGCATCTGTTAATTCAATAACTTCTGATCCTGCTGCTTCAATTGTTTCAACTGCTTTTGCATCATTTTCTGCAGATAACTGTAATTGATATTCAGTAGCTTCTGCCATTGCTTTGTTTAAAGCTTCTTTCTGATTATCTGTTAAACTGTTGTAAGAATCAGGATTCATAACTACAACATAAGGAGTGTAAACGTGTTGAGTTAATGAAATGTATTTTTGTACTTCATAGAATTTGTTACCAATAATGATACCGATAGGATTTTCCTGAGCATCAATAGTTCCCTGTTGTAAAGCTGTAAATACTTCTGAGAATGCCATTGGAGTAGGGTTAGCGCCTAATGCCTGCCAAGCAGCTAAATGTACGTCATTTTCCATTGTTCTAACTTTCATACCTTTAACATCTGCTGGAGTTTTTACAGCAACTTTGTTATTAGTATAGTTACGGAATCCATTTTCCCACCAAGCTAAACCAACAAGACCAACTTTTTCAACATCTTTTAAGATTGCCTGAGCCTGTTCACTCTGCATACCAACGCTGATAGCATCTTCTCTGTTTAAGAAAAGGTATGGTGAATCATATAAATAAAAGTCTGGATAAACGTTTACAAGTGGACTTGTAGAACTTACAGCGATATCAATATCACCAATCTGAGTTGCTTCAATAACAGTTTTGTCATCACCTAACTGATTGTCTGGGAAATGATCTACTTTAATGGATCCGCCTGAATATTCTGCAACAAGTTCAACGAATTTGTTACCAGCATCTTCTGCTGCATCTGTTGTAACACTGGAAAGTACAAGAGTTACTTCAGGATCTGCAGAAGCTTCCCCTGCTGCTGTTGTCTCTGTTGTTCCTCCTGCTGCTGTTGTTTCTGCAGTATCTGATGATTTTCCTCCACACCCAACTAAAGATACTACCATTGCTCCCACTAATACCATTGATAAGAACTTTTTCTTCATAAAAATATTCCTCCGTATTATTTTATTTATTTTCAAACTATCTCTTCTTAATTACAAATACTTAATAATTATTTTGATGATAGCTTAATAAATACTTATTATATTTTGCCTTATATAGTTCTGCCATTTCCGGGTTTGGCTTAATAACTCTTACCGTTTCCGTTTTAAAGTCTTTGGCGTCTTTTATCACACCTAACACTTCCATAGCTAATACTGCACCACCAATTAAAGAACCATGTTCTGTTACATCAACATCCATTTCAGCCTGGAAGATATCAGCACACATCTGGGACCATTCAGCTGAATGTAATATTCCGCCGGATAATTTAATTTTCTTTGGAACCCCATTAACACTGATTAATTTCTCATAACATTGATACAGGTTAAACAAGACACCTTCTTGAACACCACGATATAAATCGTTAGACTTATGATATGGTCTTACACCAAAAAATCCACTGGTTCTTTCATCGTTCCATCCAGGGCATCTTTCACCAAATAAGAATGGCAGATACACCGGCGTATTTACTTTATCTTCCACACCCTTTTCAATATCAGAGTAAGTAACTTCTGGTGGATACATAGTTGATTTGAACCAGTCAATACTGTTACAACAACCAGATGTTGCTGCACCGCTAAGCCATGCTTTTGGTGATAAATAACACCATGTACTAGGCGTTTCAGGTATAATAGGCTTTGAAGTTGTAAGTCTTATGGCACCGCTAGTTCCCACGGAAAATGTCATAACGCCTTCTTCAATTGCACCTGCACCCACCTGATTTAAGCCGCCATCTGCATTACTTGGCAATACTGGTATTCCCTCTTGTAACCCTAATAATTCTGCTCCTTCCTTATTTAAAGGAAAGGTTGCATTATAACTTACGATTCTTGATAATTGTTCTTCCTTTATGCCTGCTTCTTTAAGAATATCTTCATCATATTTTTTTGTATGAATATTAAGTACTCCTGTACCGGAAGCCATGCACTCTGTGATTACTCTCTCGCCTGTCATTCGGTAAGTGTTGTATGTACCTTGACCCATGATATTGTATTCATCCAAGTGATAACCTTGTTCCTTCAAAAGCAGAAGTTTGAAGAAAGGGTAAATGGCATTTACCATACATCCCGTCTTATTGTAGTATTTTTTTACATAATCACTGTCTTTTCTAAGATTCTTACAAAGACTAGCTGCACCTACATTAGACCAAAGGTAAACCGGAGTGCTTGGTTTCATATTCTTGTCACATAGGAAAACACTGTGCCAGGTTCCACCCAATGAAATCATGTCTATCTTCTTGTCTTGTGCCAGTTCTTTTCCAAGAGCCATCATCTGCTGGTAAACATTTTCTGCGTTATGAATTGTAACATCATCGTAATTGTTTCCATATGCTTTTGCTTTTACTTCATAACTATTATCTTCGGTGTTATATAGCATGGCTTTTGCAGATGTTGTACTGGCTTCTAAAACTAAAATGTACATATATGCAATCTACCTTTTCTATTATTTCTTTGTGTCTGTTTATGCTGTATGTTTGTTACTCTAAAAATGTCTTATTATTTAGAGAAATCGATTACTACCTTTACAGTTCCACATTCTGGATCTGCTATCATATCAAATACTTTTTCGCAATCTTCTACTGGTACAATATGAGAAACAACTTTTTCTAAGTCTTCCTGAATCATTTCGCTAAAGCCAACTGCCTGTCTGAATTCTTCTTTTGTATATACTCTGGTTCCGATCATTGTCTGTTCTTTGAAGTTTAAGCTTCTTAAATCCACTTTATGTGGAGCTTTATGTACAGAAACCATACAAATTGTACCACTTACTCTGGTGATGTCTGTCATTTCAATAGCTGCAATTTCTGCGCCGCTGCATTCAAATAATACGTCACATCCTTCGCCATCTGTTGCTGCTTTTACTACTTGTGCAAGATTTTCTTTTGCAGGGTTTACCGGAATCAATCCTAATTCTTTCACCATATCCAGTCTCTTATCAAAAACATCGGAAACAAATACTTTAGATGCACCAATATGTTTTAATACGATAGCTGTTAACATACCAATTGGGCCTGCTCCAATAACAACAGCCGTATCTAATGCTTTGATTTTTGCCTGGTGTACAGCACGAACGATAACCGCTAATGGTTCAATAACTGAAGCTGCTTTATCACTTACTCCATCAGGAACTTTAAATAAAACATTTTCATCTACATAAAGGCTTTCGCAAGCTCCACCATCCACATCAATACCGATTAATCCTAAAGAATTGCAAACGTGAGCGTTTCCAGTTCTACAAGCTAAACAATGTCCGCAAGATAGTAAAGGATATGCTACTACTCTGTCACCTTTTTTAAACTTCTTACCATCTTCTGCTACATTACCCAAGAACTCGTGTCCTAAAATTAAAGGTGCTTTTGCTCTTGGATGTGTTCCAAGATAAATACCGATATCAGAACCACAGATACCGCAATACTTAACATCAACCTTAACTGCTCCTTCTTTTGGAGTAGGCGCTGGAACATCTTTTAACACCGCTTGTTTTGGTCCCTCGTAAACCAATGCTTTCATAAAATCTCCTTCCTAATTTGTGCAAATTACACAAATTCATACATGCAAACGTCTTTTCATCAAATTGCACATAATATATTATATTTTATAAGTTTAGATATTTTTATAATTTGAAAATATATTTAATGACTTACAAAATATTTTTTTCATGTGCTTATTATATATTTTTTTATGCCGTTCTGTCAATATGCCACTATACACAATATAAAAATCATTTTTTTATGCAATATGCACAAGCGTATTAACATTATTTGTATATTCTTTGGTGATTTTCCAATTTTAGCAATATTACTAGTTTTTTAAGCATTCATTGTTAAATTCTTGACGTTTTAAACAATAAAAAAAGGGGTCAGGCACCATTAAGAATTTATTACGAAAAGATGCTTTTTCGTAATAAATTCTTAATGGTGCCTGACCCCTATTAAGTACTAATTAAATTTCTTCAAGATATTCCAGCTTACTAACAGAGACTTCAAAAGCAACACGTTTTTCGTAATCGTTTTCCCCAATCTTCTTCTGATATTCTCTGCTTTGAATTCTACCCCATACCTGTATGTGTCCACCTACAGCAAAATTTTCAGCAAATCTGGCATTTCTACCCCAGCAGATACATGGAATATAATCCGATTTACCATATGGTCGATTTACCGCCAATAAAATATCTGCAATTTCTCTGCCAAGTGGAGTCTTTCTATAAATAGGCTGCTTACAAACAAAACCATCCAAGAAAATGTGATTTGGCTTTACAGCCTCTATATCATCATCTTCTTCATACACTTTAATTTCTCGGGCAAAAACAGACAAAACCAAACGGTTTTTATTATCTTCATGTCTGTTGTAGGAACGAAACTGCCCCATAATTTCAATAAATTTCCCCTTTAGATCAGTTTTTACGTCAGTAAGCCGCTCGGATACCATAATTGGAATAATGTCGTATGAATTACTTAGTCGGCTGACGGATACGTCAAGGATGTAGAATCCCTCTCCAAATACATCATGGCTGAAAACGAAATCGCCTACAACCTCTCCTGCAACACTTACTTGATTGTTATCAAATACTTTATCTGTCATATCGTATGACTCCCTTCTCTTAATCCTGTTCTGTACAATAATGATTGTTCTCCATATATTGTG
>JAQSYR010000155.1 GCA_029256035.1 Anaerocolumna sp.
TATAGATGGTGAGATTATTAAAGCGGCCAGATATAATGCATCATTGGCTGAAGTAGACCAATATATTCATTTTCAACAAAGATCAATCAGTGATTTGAGCCACAGCAAAAAGTATGGCTTTATTATTACGAATCCTCCCTATGGAGAACGTCTGGAAGAGAAAGAAGCTCTTCCAGCGTTGTATCGGGAAATTGGACAGGCCTATAAGCACCTTGATTCCTGGTCTATGTATATAATAACCAGCTATGAAGAAGCTCAAAAATACATTGGTAAAACAGCGGATAAGAATAGAAAAATCTATAATGGTATGATGAAAACGTATTTTTATCAGTTTATGGGGCCAAGACCACCAAAAAAGCAAATTGTAACAGCAGAATAAAGTGAATCCTTTAATTTAAAGAGAGATAATTCTAAACGACAGGCACCTTTCGCTGCCGAAATACTCTTTTGTGAGTAAATACATTATAAGTAATATATCTCTCTTTTATTTCTGATATTTAATGATATTATCAAAAAATGAATATCACATTCAAAGTTATGTTAGTCTATAATAATTCTTCTATAGTTCGAAATGCATGAAACTACAAAACAGCATCTTTCATTTTAATTAGTTTGGATCTTAATCCATGCAACAATATCTTGCATTACCTCATCAGAATTTAGTTCCAGCAGCAACTCATGCCTGCAGTCGGTGTACAATTTGTAATCAACCTTTGAAAACCCTAGTTTCTGATAGTTGTTTGTAAAGAAAGCATAATCAAATCTTTATAAAAGCTGGTGGTACAGGTAAAACCACAATAGGGATCATTTATATATTTTGCAACTACAGCTTTATCTCTTGTCAACCAGTCGAAAGTAATGGATGAATTTGAATTACTTTGCTTACCACCAGCATTTGAAAGGGAGGAGAAGGATTTTCCTCCAAACAATAGCCTGGTGATTAACTGGGAGCGGTGTTTAGCACCATAGATTTGTTGAATGATTTTGGCTAATAAGAGTCCAGGATAAGCCTTGGATTTTGGTGGGTTTGTTGTACCAACTAAAATAACACCATTTATATTATCTCTTTTTTGTATAACATTACGGGTTATCAGGGAGCCCATGCTATGACCTAATATAATCAATTTGTCACAACGTTTCTGTTTCATAACTAAGTCTATTACTTCATTAGCATCCTCAATCACTTTTTGTTCCCCATTTAAATTATCAAAAAAGCCAAGTTCTTCAGGGTTTTTATCAGTTCCATGTCCTCTGTGATTATAAATATAAGCATCCATACCATTTTCATTTAAATAATTTATAAATTTTAGATAACGTTCTTTATGCTCTGCCATACCATGCAATATTAGAACTGTGGTAAGAGGGGGTAAAGTACTTTCAAAACAAGATACCACTGTTTTATAGCCGTCTTTTTGATCAATAATATATTGTTTGGCTTCCATACGTATTCACCTTTCCATTGTGTTTATAATAGTTTTAACCTTATTATACTTAAAAAATCAAATGTAGCAAATAAATATTGTAGATTTCTACAAAACATAGTATAATTTGACATATTAGGGGGAAACTAAATGGACGAACGACTCTTAAAACAGATGGCAGTACACAGCTTTGGTCTTATGCTTATTGTAATGGTAACTGCCATTATAATTTCGCAGAATAATAAAGCAATGATTTATGCTGGCGATACAGTTGTTGCGGATGCTGAGACGAATTATGAAGTAGCAGCACCTTATTCTTATGGGGATGTTCCTGAGGATAATACAGAATTTTTAGAAAAATTAGGGGATAAGTACATTGTTATTGAGAAATCCAATTTTACATATGACTCAATAGAAATATTAGACTTATATATGGATAGAAGTTTTCGAATTTCATTACAGGGTTTAAGGGGAGCTAACATTCAAGATCTATCAATGGTAAGGGTAAATCAAGGACAAGAATTTGCAACCTATCCCATTTTGAAAATAGAAGAGCAAGAGACCCTAGATCCTTCCTTGCTGGATACGAAAGATCCATTAAAAGGGGTCAGTTATATAAATGCAGAAGATGATCCATTGGGCACGTTAACGGATGTAATTATTGAACTTGACGATGTTTATGTTCCTGTCCTTTATGAGGATGAGTCTAATATTTATATTACTTTGCATAAACCAAAAGATATCTATGATAAGGTTATTGTGGTGGATGCAGGCCATGGTGGTACCGATCCTGGAACTTATTCAAGAGATGAACAATATTATGAAAAGGATATAAACCTTAGTATTCTGCTATTTTTGAAAGAATTATTAGACCAGGAAGATATGAAGGTGTATTATACAAGAACAACAGATAAGACAGTTTATTTAAATCCAAGAGTTTATTTGGCAAATGATGTGGAAGCAGATTTTTTTGTGAGTATTCACTGTAATAGTAATGAATCAACACAGCCAAGTGGAGCAGAAGTATTATATAATAATAACTTAAGTGATAAGAGTCTTATTGCAGAACAATTTGCACAAATGTGTTTGGATGAGGTTACCAATGTAACAGGTAAAATCAACCGAGGTCTTGTTACGGGGGAAGATGTAGTTATTATTGAGAAGGCAAAAATGCCAATTGCACTGATTGAAGTTGGTTTTATGTCCAATCAAGAAGAGCTAAATTTTCTTTTGCAGGAGACTCATAAAAAAGAAATCGCCAATGGAATATATAAGGCTATATTAAAAGCATATGAACTAAAATAGAAGAGGCAGAAATTTTATGAACAATCGAATTATATTTGCAACAACCAACGAAGGAAAAATGAAGGAAATTCGTTTGATATTAAGGGATTTAGATTATGAAATTGTATCTATGAAGGACGCGGGTATTACTGTTGATATTATAGAAGATGGACAGACATTTGAAGATAATGCAATTATTAAAGCAAAAACCATTATGGATATGACAGGTGATTTGGTACTGGCAGACGACTCCGGAATTGAAATAGACGCAATGGATAAGGCGCCTGGAATTTATTCTGCAAGATTTTTAGGGGAAGATACTTCCTATGATATTAAAAATAATTATATTTTAAATAAATTAAATGGATTAGAAGGAGATGACCGAAGCGCAAGATTTGTCTGCGCTATAGCCTGCGCTTTTCCGGATGGTGAAATTATAACCACCAGAGGAACCATGGAAGGGTATATAGGCCATGAAATTGCAGGGGGAAATGGCTTTGGCTATGATCCTATCTTCTGGGTTCCAGAATATCAATGTACCTCTGCACAATTAGACACCCAAATTAAAAACCAGATCAGCCACAGGGGAAGAGCACTTGCTGCCATGAAGGATATTTTAAAAAAGAAATTAAGTAACTAATATAAAGTCTGAAAATGGGGAAAAATAATAAAATGAAAGTACTGATTGTAAGTGATTCTCATGGTAGGAATTATTATCTGGAAAAAGTAATGGAGAGAGTGAAACCAATCGATCTTCTTATTCATCTAGGTGACGTAGAAGACGGTGAGCAAATAATAAGAGACATTGCACCCTGCAAGGTCGAAATGGTTGCAGGAAACAATGACTTCTTTAGTAGCCTTCCAAAAGAGAAAGTGATAACTATCAACGGTTATACTATTTTTTTGAGCCATGGGCATCGTTATGCCGTAAATTATAGTACAGAGAAGCTAAAAGATGCAGCAAGGAGTCATAATGCAGGAATTGCTATGTTCGGTCATACCCATAGCCCTGTAATAGACATGACAGGTAGTGTATGGGCAATTAATCCCGGAAGCATCAGCCAGCCAAGACAAGAAGATGGAATTCCAACTTATATTATCATGGATATCGACTCGAAAGGGCAGATTCATTTTACTTTGAATCGTGTTTATAAGGATAATTTCAGGGTTTAAACTACCGGTTAATATTACCAATGAAAAAAACAAAAAAAGTTTAAATTAGTTGTTGACATTAAAGGTAGTCTATTATATAATAGTTCTTGCGTCACGAAAGGGCGCTGAAACATCTGATAAATCGGGGTGTGGCTCAGTTTGGCTAGAGTGCTTGATTTGGGATCAAGAGGTCGCAGGTTCGAATCCTGTCACCCCGACTTATATTAAGAAATTTGTGTGATGTTTCCAAGGTGGACAAACAAATATAGTTTACATCAATTCAATGCGCGGGTGTAGTTCAATGGTAGAACACTAGCCTTCCAAGCTAGATACGTGGGTTCGATTCCCATCACCCGCTTGATATATGTATATATATCGAAGTGTGCTAGTAGCTCAGTTGGATAGAGCAATGGCCTTCTAAGCCATGTGTCGGGGGTTCGAATCCCTTCTGGCACGTTTTTTTATCTAAA
>JAQSYR010000001.1 GCA_029256035.1 Anaerocolumna sp.
GTTAATAAAAAAGGTGTTGTTAAAGGCTTAAAAAATGGACAAGCTAAAATAACATGTAAAGTTACTACTGTTGATGATAAAGTTTATGAATTAAATTCCAATGTAACAGTTGATAATATTTCTGAAATTGAAGACGTTACTACATTATCTGATTCTGAATTAGAGTTAACTGTTAATGACACTTTTGATATTGATGTTGAAAATAAACTTACAAAAGCTAAAGTAAAATTTGTATCATTGGACAAATCTGTTGCAAAAGTCACATCTGTTGGTGGTATAGTAACAGCATTGAAAAAAGGAAATACTAAGATACAGTGTACAATTACAAATCCAAACAAAGAAGTAATAGTTCTTTTATGTGATGTAGTAGTAGAATAAATAATAACAATAAAATAACAAGTTATCCCCAAGAGTCGTTGATTCCCAAATCTTCGGCTCTTTTTAAATTATTCTAGTATTTTATTCCAATTTGGTATATAATGTAATATGATAAGATTATATACCAATGAGGAGGATAAAATAATGAGTGAATTACCAAAACGATTATATTCAGGTAAAGTTAAAATCAATGGGAAAGAGCTAGGTTGTGCAGTTTTAGATGATAAGACAAGAGTATTAACATCGACAGCAGTATTTGAAGCTTTTGGCAGGGCAAGAAAGGGAAAATCTTTGTCAGATAAGAGATTAGAAAATATGCCAAGTTTTTTGGATGCTAAAAATCTAGAACCGTATATTAATAATGTATTTTCAGATGGATTTGATTTAGAAGTTAAATATACTTCTAAAAATGGTAAAGTTAAATATGTTGGGTATAATGCAGAAATACTCCCATTAATATGTGAAGTTTATTTACAAGCAGATGATGATAAAGTATTAACCGATAGTCAAAAGCCACTAGCTATAATGAGTGGTATTTTGGTTAGAGCATTATCAAAAGTTGGTATTACGGCTTTGATTGATGAAGCCACAGGATATGAAAAAGATCGGGAAGAGGAAGAACTACAAAAAATATTAGCTGCATATATTAGTGCAGAATTATTACCTTGGACTAAGGTTTTTCCAGATGAATTTTACAAAGAATTATATAGATTAAAACAATGGGAATATAATGGTCACTATCATAATTCTTATGTTGGTAAATTAACAAATTTTTTAATTTATCATAGATTACCAGATGGCGTATTAGATGAATTAAAACGTCTTAATCCTATTATTAAAGGAAAGAACTATAGAAAGAATAAACTACATCAAAGACTTTCTAAAGAATATGGTTATATTCAGCTTAGAGATTTGATTTATTCTGATATGGCTTTGTTTAGAGCATGCGACTCATGGGATGAATTAGAAACTATGTTTAGACGTTCTTTTGCTGTACCAATTGATGAAAAAATTTAAAAATGAGGCGGACTAAAAGTAGTCAAAATGGCTATTTTTATCGATAAAAAATCGCTACAATAGGCTTAAAATAAGGATTTATCGATGCGGACCCGCTTTTAACAATATTTGCATATTAATATAAATCATTAAGCATCTACCGTAAAAAGTAGTTGCTTTTATAAGTTACTCTAGTATTTTCTCCATATTTGGTATATAATGGCATTATTATTAAATACTGATGAGGAGAGCTGAAATGGACGAATACTATTTATTTTTAGATGAAATAAAACCAAATGCGTTTGGAACATATTTTGCTCTAGGGGGATATGCAATTAAAATAGATGATTATGAAAATATCTTAAAACCTAAATTACAGAAGATTAAAATTGAGAATATGCCAAATCCAGAATTACCTCTTCATTTATATGATATGCGTAAAAATAGAAAAGGATTTGAGTTTCTAACAGATAACACTATCCGTATAAAATTATTTGAAGGAATTAAGAAATTGATAAAAGAACTTGATATCGAAGTATTCGTATCATCTATAGATACTAAAAAATATAGTGACATGTACTTTAATAATCATACAAATGATATTTATAATATTACGCTTCAAATTATTTTAGAAAATTTTGTTCATTTTCTTTTGAGTAAAAACGCAACTGGATCATTCTTTATAGAATCAAGGAATCTCAAAGAAAATAAATATCTTCAAATTTGCTATTATCGTTTAATCACTGGTGGTACGCTATTTATTGATTCTATGACTATAATGGATAGATTGTCTATATTGAGTTTCCCATTAAAATCAGATAACAACTTAGGAGTTCAATTGGCAGATTTTATACCAATGGCTTTTGTAAGGCATTTGATTAATAGTAATGATTATTGTGGATTATATGCAATATTTAAAGATAAAGTATATAAAGGATATAATGATTGTACAGAGAGTAGGTTTGGATTTAAAAATCTTTTAGAATAGGGTAAAAACTATATTGACTTAAACATTTAATTGTGATAACATTCAATTAGACATACAAACTAAGGTGTAGCCATTTCTTTGTATAGTCTTGTAAGTAATTAACTGGTGTAACCATGATACTTGCATAATTTTGAATTTTAGTAATATACTTTATATAGGATGACTGGTGTAGCCATGATTCTTAGCGAAAGCGATAGATAAGATTGTTTCAGATATGGTGTAGCCAATTCTGTTTCAGTCTTATTTGTTTTATAAAATTAATAAAAAATTAAGCATCTACCTTAAAAAAGTAGGTGCTTTTTGATGGAAAAATAATTAGTAAAATTTTCATATTTAGTATTGACATTTAGCCTTAATGATGATAAAGTTAATCTTGTAACAAGGAGGTATGTATATGAATGACGATGTAAGGAAAGTATACATTACTACAGAAGTTTCAAGAATGCTGGATATTACGACAGCATATTTAATCAGACTGGCAAAATCATTAAATTTAAATGAATCAGATTTTAGAGAAACAGCGAAAGGAAGTTATTTATTTAATGATAATGCAATAAACGTGATTAAATCTAACTTAAAACGTGGTAAATAAAAAAGACAGTCACTACTCCCTCGAAAAGATAAGTGACTGTCATACATAAGGATGTTACTCTTATATTGTTATATTATCATACTTCTAAAATAATATCAATTATATTTTAGGAGGAAATGAATATGAAAGATGAATTAAAAGTATTAAAGTTAGCAGGAACAATGAACTTAGTAAGCAAGAAATTAGAAATAGATTTTTATGGTGATTATGAAAATCCATATTTTCTAGCGTCTGATATTGCAAATTGGCTAAGTGTACAAAATGTTAGTCAAATGCTTAAACAAGCAGAGTTAACGGAAGATCAAAAGGGTATATTTTTAAAATACACCCTTGGAGGAGAACAAAAATCTTTATTTATAAATGAAGATGGAATGTATGATACTTTAATATCTTCTCGTAAGGCAATTGCTAAAACACTTAGAAAAGACATCAAAGCTTATCTTAAACAAATCAGATTAACTGGTGGCGTTGTTCAAGAAGGTCGAGAAGAAGAATTTGTGAATAATAACTTCTCTTCTTTTAGTGATACAACTAAAAAATCAATGGTAAATGATTTAATCAAGTCAAATGAAGAATATAAAAAACGTATTTCAGAACTTGAACCAGATGCAGAACTAGCACGAAATTTAATGCAGCGAAAAGGATTATTAACATTAAAGCAAGTTGCTGATAATATTGAAATAGGTAGAACTACTCTCTGTTCTCTTCTACGTGAAAAGAAAATATTATCGAAACAAACTGGGTATAACGAGCCAATGGGTAAATACATAAAGTCGCCATATTTTAAAACGGTTGTTGAAGAAAATGAAAAAACTAAGCATATTTCAATCGTAACATTAGTAATTCCAAAAGGATTAAAGTTTATATATCGACTAATCAAGAAGAATCAGTTATTGGATGAGTTTGATACTACTTTACTTCAGGAGGTATCCGCTAATGCCTAACACTCATATTGAAATAACTCCATATCCTACTGCTACTAAAGAAGATATAGAAGACTTAATTTCATTCTTTGATACAATGTACAACGAAGAATACCCACATCTATATAAGGTATTTGAATTATATACCGATAGCAATGGTACTCTCCCACTTATATGTTATGAATTAAAAAATATAACAATGGAGTTAAAAAATGGTATATTAATTGTATCTGATAGTGAAGAAAAATTATGGAATGAAAAACACTACTTACATACTATTTTGACAGAAGATTTGGATTATATAACATATAATGAAGAATTGCAAACAGTGACGCTCACAATAGGAAACGATAGGTCATATGGAATTATTATAAGAATATTTTATTAAAAAATGATAACTAAATATGGTACAAGCTAATTGAGTCTGATTAATATCAGGCTCTTTTATTATGCTCAAAAATATAAAAGCAAATGAAAGGAATATTTGAATGGAAATTACTTTAAAAAATTATGAGGTTATATCTGCTATACACGCAATTGAGGAGTTAATGAATGAAAAATTACCAAGTAAAATCAGTTGGAATTTAAATAAAAATTATCGTAAATTAACTGATGCTATTAAAGATTTTAGTGATTGCGAAAAAAAATTAATTGAACAATATGCTCTTAAAGATGAAAATGGCGAAGTTAAGATTGAT
The DNA here is from genome assembly GCA_029256035.1 of Anaerocolumna sp. Taxonomy (GTDB): domain Bacteria; phylum Bacillota; class Clostridia; order Lachnospirales; family Lachnospiraceae; genus Anaerocolumna. Next base: position 4,576 of record JAQSYR010000001.1, read on the forward strand.
GAAAGCAATCAATTTAAAATTGCACCTAAATATGTACATGAATTTACAAAAGAAAAACAAGATTTATTAAATTGTGAGGATACGATTGATGTACATAAAATTAAACTTTCTGACTTAGATAAAGTAGATGTTAAAGCTACTACCCTATTTAATTTGGAATTTATGATAGAAGAATAAACAAACAATATTATACGAAAGGAAGTGTTTAAATGGCGATTAATTATGAATCAGATATTGTTTATAACATAGACGTAGATTTCCACAGTTTAAAACATTTAGATGTTGTTTATACAAAACAATATGACGAGAATTCGAGATACATTGTCGCAAACGTATGGAAAGACAGCGAGATCTACACTATACCAGATGGTGCTATTGCAATATTTGCATGTACTAAACGTGATAACAATGGTATTTTTAATCAGTGTATCATTGAGAATAATCAAATTATATATCCAATTTCATTACAAACTACTATATTGGATGGTAATTTGGATGCTGAATTTAGATTATATAAAACAATAGATAATGGTGATGGCACTACAATGCAGAAATTATTATCCACCCCTAAATTTAAAATACGAGTAGACAAATCAGCTTTAGATGATAATACAGTTATTAGTACAAATGAATTTAATGCATTAACAGATGCTATGAATTCTGTTGGTGATTTAATATTTGATATGAATGATGCAATTAGTAGAACTGAAACTGCTATTACGAATGCTGAAATTGCCACAGAAAATGCTATAAATGCCACAAATATAATAAATCAAACAAATATAAATGTACAGAATGCTGAAGATATTCGTATACAAACCGAAAATCAGCGTATTGCTAGTGAAGAATTAAGACCTGATTATTTTTATGTAACACAAGCTGAATATGATGCTCTTCCACAAACAGATAAAGATAATCCGAAAAATATTTATGAAATTACTGATAATGATGGTGTATTACCTACTGAATTGCAAAATTTAATTGACAACGCTGTAGCTGCTACTGATGCTGCAAATCAAGCTGCCGATGGTGTATTATCTGATTTTGGCACAGTCGGTACATATACAAAAGTCACTACTGATATTAAGGGTAGAGTTCAAAGTGGTACTACTCCCACTGCTATTGCTGACTTAGGCATAACTAATGTATATACAAAAACTGAAGTTGATACTAAAACTGGTGATTTAGCAACTCTTAATACTACAAACAAAGAAAATATAGTTAATGCAATTAATGAACACGACACTGAAATTGGTGATTTATCTGCTTTAACAACGATAGAAAAAACAAATCTAGTAGGTTCAGTAAATGAAGTTAATTCGCAATTGGCAGAGATTATCCATGTGGAAAAAGAAGGTGATACAGATGATGAAAAGATTTTTAATGCTATCACAAAGGCGATAAACGGTCAAGAAATAATATTTAGTGGCGGCAAGATTTACGAAGTAACAACTCCTATTTTAGTAACAAAACAAATTGTACTAAACTTGAACGGTGCAACTATAAATTACACAGGAACTGGCTATTGGTTGAATTATAGCGATGCAATTAGATTAAACTCGGTTATCAAAAACGGAAAATTTACAGGAAATGACGTATTAAGCCTTGAAAACTGCGCAGGATTCCACATAGAAAATATAATATTCGCTAATACTAATAAATACGCATTGAAATACAAGGGCGTTCTATGGGTTTCAATGAAAAATGTATTTTTTCAAAAGTGTGGCTTTAGAGCAGAAAAACGAGATACTGGCATTAATGAGAACAATATACTAATATTTGATAAAGTAGAAATTCAAGGTGATAACACAGTAACTTTATCTCCTGTGGTTTATATGGAAATAGTAAAACAAGTAGAATTTAGAAGTTTTTCTATTGAAAATTTCTACAATAATGAAGTTTTAAGAATGAAAGATTGTGAACAAATCTATTTTAATAGTCCGTGGTTTGAACGTGTTATAACATCCAGTGATTCATCAATTATAACGTTTGATAATTGTTTTAATATTAAAATTGAAAACGCCCATTTATCACTGGCTGACACATTGCAGAATCATAAATATTTTATAAATATGATAAATAAATGTGGTACGCTACATATGAAATCTATATTTATGGCAAATTACTCAGGAAAAGGATTTATATGTACTGATTATGATAATACGGTTATTAAACTCGAAGATTTTAAAGTTACTTCTGGTAGTGCGACTGTACATGGCGGAATACCAATATTAGAAAATATTAATATAAATTCTAACGCCATAACTACTATGTCAAGCGTAGCAAAAAATGGATTATCAACCGATATTAACCCTATATGGTTAACGCAATCACCAACAATCAATAGAGATTTTGATTCTTCCGAAACTAATACGGATACTGGATTAAGTGGAGTTGTTGACACATCTACGTTTTTAACAGCAATGCAAAGCTATAGAATTGATGTTCTTGGAAATGGTGTTACTAAACAAGGCTCATTAAATGGAACTAGTTTTACAGCAAACATTGGCGATACTTTATTATGTTTTATAAAATTAAAATCTAATGTTCAATCAAATATTAAAATGAGGTTTACAGGATCGGCAGGATTGGGAAATCCTCAAATAATGCACATTAATAAAAAATGGTGTGAATATATTCATTATTCATCAGTTGTCGCAAGTGCTGGAACGTATTATCCATACTTTATAATAGAACCGATTATCGGTCAAGATGTTAGTATATGGATTGATAGTGTTAAAGTATATGTTTTAACAAATAGCGGATCACAAACAATTCCATTGGTTTAATTAGAAATTGGATTCTATTGCGAAGTAACTAAATATCACATAACTCAAGAGTGGTTAATCACCACTCTTTTTATTATACACAAAAGGAGGTAAAAATGAAGATTGTTAAAGCAAATAAAGTATTAACTTCTGAAGCTTTGAATGCAGAAATGATTATAAACGAGAATCAGAGAAAAACAAATGAGAATGCAAGAAACTTTTGGGAAGAGTATAATCCAACAACATCATATGTCGTAGGCAATAAAGTTACATATAATGGTAGTTCATATTTAAACAAAGTACCATGTAAAGGTGTTTTACCTACTGATATAAATTATTGGATGATAATTGCTTCTGCTGGTGCTGGATTAGAAAACGCAAGCCAATTACCTATATTAGATACTGGAAATTATTATACTACTGATAATACAAATGCAGCATTGCAAGAAATTGGACAAAGAGTAGGTAATTTATCAAATCTAAATACCACATCAAATACTGATTTGGTTGGGGCAATTAATGAAAATAAAGGTAGAATTGATACCAATACTACTGATATTGGAGATAAAACAGTATTAAATACTACTGAAAAATCCAATTTAGTTGGTGCTGTAAATGAAGTTAGTTCGCAATTGGCATCTAACACGTCTCGATTGTTATTAACAGCTATAAATGCAAAATATCCACCATTGCCTTTAGTAGGCGCAGTAGGAGATGGCGTTACAGACGATACTTCTGCATTGCAATCAATTATTAATTATACATATGAAAACAAGATGAAGTTATTTTTACCTAAAGGAGATTATCTAATATCAGCACCTCTAATAATATATGGTACTCAATTTGATAATTCAGGAACTAATACCATTATATTTGGTTCTGGTCGAGATATAACTAATATTATAAAAAATACTAATACAACATCTACCTTGTCTGATTATACTGACATAGATGCGATATTTATAATAGGTAACGAACTTACAAAATCAAATACTGCAATTACAAGTATTTGGAGCAATCAATCTATAAGTAAATATGTTCACATAAGTGATTTAACATTAAAAAGTACTGCAAGCACTCGTGTATCTTATGGAATATATTCATATGGATTGATGTTTGCTAGATTTATTAATTTGGGTTTTCATAATATGAACACTGGAATTGAATCAAGCAGATATGCTTCTTTTGATTTATTTGAAAATATTGAATTTAATTTATTATTAAATGGATTTGTGTCATGGTCTGATAGTTCTGGAGCAACTACTCTTATGTTTAAAGATTGTCATTTAAATGGAGTCAACGTATATGGATATAAAATAAAAGGGAACGTAACTTTTATAAATTGTTCTAATGATGGAGGGGCTTTAGTTGCATATTACCTATATGCGAGTAGAGCAACATTATTAAATTGTCATTCAGAAAGCCCTGCTAGTAGTGGAGTATTGAGGGTTATAGGATCTACTGTCTGGAGTAAAAGTAGAATAACTATGATTAATTGTAGCATTCAAAGACCTTTATCTACGACGAATCCTACATTATGGCTTGAAGCATATAGCACATTACATATAATTGATCCAAAAATAGTAACCATAGAATATGATGCATTACCAACTACACCACAAGGAAAATTATATCAATGCAGTGCAGATAGTAGAATTATTTGGGATAATCCGTACTTTACAGGAAATGATTACGCAACATATACTCCAGTACAACTTGCAGATACAGAAAAAAAAGTAGTTACTGATAGGCATCATTTAAGTGTCACAAAACATACATATATGGCGTACGTGTCTAGTTCGGTTTTGGCTGAAGATAGAAATACATCAACAGTTGTAGAAGATACGACAAATAATCAAATCATATTTACTATGTCTGGTGCAACTGGAAATGGTTATCAAGGACTTGTATTTGATGATCAGTTAAAATTTGATAATTATAGTCGTCTTTATTTGATGTGTGATATTGATTTTATAAATACTACAGGTAATACATTAGATATTAGACTTACATCAGATGCAAGAACTGGTGTTAATACTAGTGCTACGATTTATAATACTTTTATTAAAAAGGGGACTTACCAATATGATACAACAAATTATGAATTGTGGGTCGATATATCTGACGTATACGGTACTGGATATGTGGAATTAGTTTTAACTAATTTAGGAACAGTCAAAATCAAAGAAATTGCATTATTTAGATAGCAATAGGATACTATTGCGAAGCAACTAAATAACATAAAAATAAAGAGTGGTTATATTCTGCCACTCTTTTACTATGTAATTCTTTATAAAATCTGTGTTTTATCCAGAGTGGAATTTTTGTTGATTATAAGTATTATATTAATTTGTACAGCCTTTATATAGGCATTAAAATGTAAATTAGGTATTAGATTATGGGTAAAAAATTATAGAGCCTTATATTGGCTCTTATTTTAATGTTTTTTTAATTAAAGAGGATGTTGACGCATTTTGGGATTTACCAACATCCTCTAACACTAATGATTCGTGCTAATTAATTATAACACGTAATCCAGTAAGTTTCAAGTTACAATAAAAAAGAAAGGATGAGTGTAAATTGAGGGATGGAAAAAGAAATATTAGATTATATAAAATACGGAGGTTGGATACTATTTGGGAGTGGGATGCTATTTGAAATATCTCCAATTAAATTTAACCCAATATCAATGTTATTAGGATGGATTGGTAATAGATTGAATAGAGATGTCAAAAAAGATATTTCACAAATTCAATCTGATGTAAAAACATTACAGTATGATCTTCAGGATCATAAAGTTGAAAGTATGCGTAGAAACATATTAAACTTTGCCGATGAATTAATGAGAGGTGAAGAAAAGAGTAAGGAAAATTATGTTAATATTATATCATTACATGATAGATATAATAACTATGTTGAGACAAAAGGATTAACTAATGGTCAAATAGACCTGGCTTTTAAGTATATCTCAAATAAATATCAATATTGTCTTGAGCATAATAGTTTTTACGATGGGAAGTAAGGTGATGTAATGATTAAAGAAAATAAAAAGAAAATGGAATTCAGTAAAAAAATTTTAGTTACAAGTTATATTATTGCTATATCTCTCACTTTATTTATGTTAGTTGGTATTATTTTTAAAATTGATGTATCTCCAATCGAGAATATTACCTTAGCATCATGGGGAGAAGTTACAGCTGCGAATACATTTTATTACATAAAAAGTAAAGTGGAAAATCGAATAAAAATTATAAGTTCTTTGCCACAAGAATTTAAAGATCAAGTTGATATTAATCAGATTATAAATCAATAGGAGGAATAAATTATGAATGAAACATTATTTACAATTATTAAGTATACAATAGGTATTTTAGCTTTAGTGGTATTTAGATACATAATTCCATTTGTTAAATTAAAATTAGAAAACTCTAAATATGCTGACGTATTAGATTTTATTGAAAAATGCGTTAATGCTGCTGAATCAATTTATAAAAACATACCGAAATCAGGTGAAGAAAAGAAGGCTTATGTCATTGATGCAATAAGTCATTATGCAACACAAAAAGGTATTAAAATTACACAAGAACAAATAGATATTCTGATTGAAGGATTAGTAACTGAGTTAAGTGGGTATACAATCAACAAAAAATAATAATACATATATTATCAGAGTGGGCTAATCTCCCACTCTTTTTTAATGTAATGAAAGGAGAATTATAATGGCAAAAAATATAGAACAATGCAGAGATATAAAAAAACTTAATCCGCTGTGTCAAGTGTTATTAAATTTAGCAATTGATGAAATAGAGAAAAATGGTATTACACCACTAATAGTTGAAACTTACAGAAGTCAAGAAAGACAAAATTATCTATATGCACAAGGTCGTACTAGAGAAGGTAGTAAAATCACATGGACGCTTAATAGTATACATACAAAAAAGAATGCAGTTGACTTAATTCCACAAAGAAAAATTGATGGGGAGATGACAGCTATTTGGAATACAAAAGATAAACAAACTCAAAAGATAATTGAAATAATGTCAAAATATGGATTTGAGGCTGGAGCAAACTGGTCTACCAATGTAGATTCACCTCATTTCCAAATTGCAAATGTGGGTATAAACGGTACAACTTTTGATGCAAAAAACAACAATATATTTATTACTAAAATAATACAAAAAGCACTAAATGAAAAACTAGATATACATTTAGTTACGGATGGCAAATGGGGTTCTTTAACTACAGCAGCGGTTAATGATTTTAGAAAGAAAAATGGATGGTTAAAAAACGGAAAGTTGGGAGCTGAAGCTTTACGTAGACTGTTGGTATAAAAGAGAGGATTAATTAGTGGAATTTATGTATGGAGATAGATTGTTTATTCGTCTATCTCCTATTTTTTACGAATATAATTATATATATAACTTAACTCTTACTTCTTTGGCTTGTCCATCGTAGTGATATTTGTCTGTATGTGGTATCAGGTATTTACCTGTGTCTACATACAGATATTCTTTTTTGCCTTTTTCTCCTTTTTGAATATTAATATTTATTTCATCATAAAAATCTAAGTAAACTTTCATGTAATCTGGGAATATAACTATCTTCTCTATATGGCTTATAATTTTGTCAACCTTTATCTCATCGTTACCTTCTATCTCTAATAGTTCTTTTAGTTCATTAATTCTTTTTTCTTGACTAGATGCTTCTTTTTCTCGTTCTGTTAGAGTCTCTTCTTTGGCTATAATCTGATTTAATCTATTTTCTAACTCATAATCTTTTCGTTTATAATCATCATTTGTTATTATATCATCAAGTAGTTTATCTAATAATATATTTTTTTGGTTTAATATTTTTACTTTCTCTGATTCCAACTGTTGTTTTTCATCTTGTAATGTTTCATTTGAGAAAGCAATATTTAAAACGGCAGTGTATTTATCGATAATATTGTTTTTATCCTTATTAAATACTTTATTTGATATTTTAACAATAATATTATATATATCATTATCATTTATATGGATATTGTCACATCCACCTTCTTTAGCATTTAATTTAATTTTATTCTTTCCTCTTGAATCAATTTTATTTTTACGACCTCTTTTAACATATTCACTGCAACTCCAATCAACTATCTGTTCACCTTTAGTATTTTTGCGATATCTTCTCCAATAAACTGATTCACATTCTCCACAGATTATTTTACTTGATAAATTAAATTTTCCTAAATTTTTACCCTGTCTTCTTTTACCAAATTCTTCTCCATGTACTTCTTTAGATTTTGTATCCATTATTTTATTAGCTTGTTCCCAAATTTCTGATGAAATAATAGGTGGTACAGCGTTTTCGTGATATATCCATTCACTTTCAGGATTGTGATAAGTTTTCTTTGTGTTAAAATCCATATGGCGTTTATTCATTACCGCTGTTCCTTTAAATAGAGGATTTCTAATAATCCTTCTTATTGTAATTTCAGCAAAATCTTTGCCAGTTCTGCTTTTTATTCCTCTGTTACTTAATTCCTTACTAATTGTTCTACTACCATAACCTTGTATATATAAATCATATATTAACTTCACAATTTCAGCTTCTTTTTCATTAACAACTACTTCTTTATTTATCTTATCATATCCCCATGTAGAAGACGTAATTACAACACTATTCCCTTTTTCTTGCCTATTTCTATGAGCATTATTGAGTTTTTTACTTAAATCACGACTATATTCTTCAGCAAGAATGGCTTTTATTCCTGTAATTAGTGCATCATCTGGTGTATAAAATTTATTTTCCAAATAAAAAAATAATTTTTTATTATTAGTAACAAGTTTATCGATAAAAATATACCAATCTTTTGTATTACGCATTAATCTGTCTTGCGATTTAATAACAATAATTTCAAATTTATCTGATTCTAAATCATTTAATAGTCGATTATATTCATCTCTTTTAGTTGTTGCAGTACCACTTTTACCTTCATCAACATAACCATCTATTTCAATCCAATCATTATTTTCAATACATTTTTTTGCTTCTTGAATTTGACTTTCCATTGCTTTTACTTGACTATCTTCTTCTGTACTAACTCTGCAATAGTATACTGCGTTCATTTTACACCTCCAGCGATTTATTACTTATAATTTATCATTTCTGTTTACATTTGTCAACTCATACTTGTGTTTCATATAAAGTTAAAAGAACCTATACAATGTATAAGTTCTTTTCATGTTTTAATTATTTGTATATGTACCTATTACATCAATGATTCTCCTATATTCTTGTTCTGAAATCTTTTGTTTTTTTAATAGAAATTTTGTAAGTATAATCATTTCATCTTTTTCTTCTTTATTAATTATTAATTTTTCTATATTTATCACGCTCCCTAAATATACTATTCATAAGTATGATTTGAATCTTTTATTTATTCCACCAAATAAAATGATTTTATGTATTTCAATGCATCTTTCATTGTATAGAACATTCTATCTACATATTCTAATAACCATGGATGAATTTCCAGCTCATTACCTTCACAAATTGCTACCACAGGGATGTGTTTATCATAAGCCGCAAAGAGTTCAATGGCACTACCTATGCTATTTGGATTGTTAAAGTTAACTAATAATAAATCTGATTTACGAACTAAATTAAGATCAAAATTCATCACCTCCTTTTCTGTACGATGTGTGATTGTTTCAAAGTTGTAATAGTCACATGGGTTTAATACTACTACTCTATAAGGGCACTCAACACGTTCTAAATATTCTTTTACAGTTGAACGCCATGCATTTTGAGAATTCCAATCAAGCCCACTCATACCACCGCAGGTATATATTCTAAACGTTTCCATTATTCACTCTCCTTTAAAGATTTATATATTGCATCAATTTCTTTTGCAGCATCAAAAGCATTTTTATTTTCATTTTGAATTGTACAATCTACTAAATCATCAATATCAGCAAAATCTAATTTGTCAGCCATAAATCTTCTTTCGGCTTCATCCTGATTATCTCCACGCATAATTTGTCTTTTCAGTATTTCATTATCTGATACATTAATTAAAAAACTAGTATGTTTAATATTATTTTGCTTTAGTTTTTTAATACCACAAGGGGTAAGTACACAAATTGTATTATTATCTGATTTTTGATAATCAGCTAAACTAGATCCATAAAACCAAACACCTAATTTTGTGGTATAGTAATTCACTTCTAAAAACTCACCATCTATGTATTTCTTTAAAAACTCACTTACGGAAATAAAATGATATGTTTCTCCATCAACTTCACCATCACGCATAGGTCTAGTTGTATAAGTAATAATGCGTGAATATCCAAGTTTAATTAATTCTTCGGCGATAGAATCTTTTCCTGTAGCACTTTTACCTGTTAAGATTAACATTGTTCACCTCCTAAGCATAACTCTTTAAAATGTGGTAATGTCTCAATCCATTCACAAAAATGTCTCCATTCTGGCAATCGATGTTGTTTTCTTTGTGTATAAATTGTTTTTAATTGCCTATAATTAGTTGTCATACCAGCAGTTAATTGGAATCCAGTTGGAACATTATATAGCAGTGTTAAATAATCTTCTTTATCTTGCGTGTTTAAATATATATTTTTTAATCTATTCGCTTCATTAATTGTATTTTCTGTTACATACTCATTACATTGAGATTTAATATCAAATTTTGCTATTCTATGCATTGTAGATTGGCTTGAAATAAAATCAAAGAAGTGATACCTTTCAGCTTCAACCCATGCCTTAATTGAAAATGTTAAATCAAATTGTGTTATTATCCCTGTAATAAATTGGTCATGACCATGTCCTATATCTGAATTGCCTAAATTAATTACTGTTTGTGTAACAGATTCATTAATCTGATTAGTATCAATTGCCATAGGAAATTTACTACATCTAATAGCATTATTTAATCCATATACTTGTAAATTATTAATTTTCATTTATGTATCTCCTATCTATTTAAATTCATTTCAAATCCTGTTATTTTGCCATTATTAATATCAGTTGTTATATCTTTTTGATATAGTTGTTCACATTCTTCTAATGTAAAACTATCAAAGTAGTGTTGCTTGTCTTCTGTTTTGTTATAATATCCACTAACCATAATTGTACTTAATAACACAATTAATATAAATAAAGCCATTATTATTAACTCGATTGTCATATTAAACCACCTTTCTAATTTACTGTTTCTTCATAATCACAATGTAGACAATATCTTATTTTCTGTCTAAAATATCCACCCCATGCTTCACCAGTTTCATACGTGTAATCCATCATACCTCCACATTCAGGGCAACGTTCACTGTTATAACTATCATCACCTTGAAGATTAGATTCTACTGTTTCATAATAATCTCTTATATGTATCACTCCTTTACTTGTAAAAACTATGATTTCTGTTTATGCTTTTATAATAACTAAATTCTCCGAAATACTTATCTTCAGCTTCTCTACGTGCCGATATAGCATCTTCAATTTTTTCAAAAGAACCAAGATGAATATATTTTCCGTCTACAACTATATAAGGCATATACTTATTTATTTGTTTTCTAACGCCTTGTACTTGAGTCTGACTATTTTTATGTACAGATTTATTTCTTTGATTTTGTTGGTTATTAACTACTCTTAAATTGCATTTTCTATTATCTTCTTTACAATGACTAATATGATCAACTTGGAATTCTTCTGGGCAATTTGTAACCAATCTGTGCATTCTAGTTTGTGATTTAAAATTATAAACATATCCATCTTTGTCAATTGACCAGTATACGTCTTTTATTAGTTTATAATCATCTAAATCAAAATAAAATTTTTGATTATCTTCAGTGTATCCCACGCCAAAGTCTCCTGATAATTCGAATTTATTATATTTTCGATTATGTATTAATCTTGATTCTTGTTGCCAACATCCACATGAAGAAACTCTACCATTGTTTAAATTGGCGGTTCTAACAAAGACATCTTTTTCATTCCCACAATTACACTTACATAACCAATATACATCTGTATTATTTTTGCTTACATGCGATGGAGTATCTACTCTTTTAATCACAGTCAATCTACCAAAAGTTTTTCCTGTTAAATCTCTAAATTTACCTATTTATGATCACTCCTTATCTTCTTTTGAATCATACTCATAACTACAAAAATAGTGATTCCCTATTTTAATTACATCTTTTTTGTTTCTTGGGGAAGTTGAGAAATATACATGATTTTCAGTTGTAATATCTGTTTTCCCATCTAACACCTTTTGAATATTTTCATATTCTTTTTCAGTTGGATTAGCTATACTTCTATTTTTCCAAGTCGAAAATGCATTCTTTTCACTTAACACATCATATAATGAACCTTTAAATTCCCAATGCTTCATACGATTAAATATTACTTCCACAACAGCCTGCTGTCCTTTATCAATTTCTCCTTGACTTTCAAGCCAAACAATTTTAGCAAGCAAATCGATTTCTTCATCAGTTAAAGTGATATTCCATCGATTGGTTATTTCAATTTTAGCAGTTTTGAGCGACACTACTTCTCTTTCACCTACTTCAACTTTTTGCTCATATATATCTGTATTGTCATTTGCCATTTCTAAATCATTAACTTCTTCTTTGCTTATGTCGTAATATTTTTCGCCCTGTATAGTGCCTCTACTCACATATCCATTTGCAGCGGCACGATTTGTTCCACTTTGATATGAGAGAATAAGTGCGGTCACACCTAATATAACAATTAAGATGCTTAGTATGCTTTTCATTCTCATATTGGTTCTCCTTTTATTATGTATATTATTATGTATTATTTAATTATTTTTGCTGTGCTATATAGTATTCATAACCATTTTCCAAGTAACAATCTATCTCAAAGTTACAATATGATTGGTACTGTTTATTTGCTTTACTGTCATCATGTCTAAGACAAGAATCTTTATACGCACAATTTTTTGAAGTACACATTGTTATATCCATTTATTTAACCTCTTCTACTGTAAATTTATATTTTTTAACTTCGTATTCCTTTGGACTAAGATTCATATCTGCCATATCTTCCAAAGCTAAATCTTCAGAAATATAGAGATAACCTTCAAATATATCCATTGTGGTGTCACCTTTTAATGTAAATCTGTTTCTTTTGTCTATTGGAAATTTCTTAATATTTCCCTTTGTTACAATTACATAACGTTCATCTTGCATTGTTTCATTCTCCTTTATTATTGTATATTATTATTTGTACTAAGCTAATCGAATAACGCATTTATTTGGTTTCTCTTTGTTTATCTAAGTATGCATCATAGAAGTAATAATTTAGTGCATCCATCTCAAGTTCTTTTAATTCATTCCACAATCCTTTTGGTGCCACTCCACCATGATTTTTAGATAGTATCCTTTGTACTCTACTGAAGAATAAATACATTGATCTTGGTTCATTACAGTTAATTCGTGTTATATTACTATTCATTACCTCTCCTTTTTAAGCCGGTTATTAAATATTTAAAGCATCTATTATCCTATCAACACATTCTTTACACACATCTTTTAAATCTGTATTATTACCATCAATGGTATTTGAATGATGCTCTATTATTACTTTATATCTATTAGCATATCCATACTGACCTTCAAAAAATTCTTTTTCACAAGCATCACATTTCCAACCTTTTCTTGTGATATCACTCATTTTCAATACTCCTTTCTAACTTTGACATCCGCTAGGTCTGTGAAATTTACTTTTCTCAAACTTATTCTTGTCATTTATTTTTGATTGTTGCCCCATATAATTTCTAAATATATTTTCTCGCAATTTCATTTCATTTGTTTAATATTATCACTCTCTAACTTATATGTATTGAATTTACTACATTTATCATAACAGTCCAAATATCTATCTGGACAGCCTTTACATGGTGCTTGAATTATTGTTATCACTCCTTTCTCATAACCAAAGCAATTGTTGATTTGGTTGTCTTATCTGTACTTATTAATTACATCCCTGATTTCTTCAGCAAGATCACTAACCAATTCACTTGATTTTGCCTTGATAAATTCATCGCTTACCATAAATTCAATGTTAATTTCATTCACGTTAGGTACACATAAAGCATCACCGAAATAAAACTCATTTAATTCTAAATCATACGGCTCTCCTGTAGTTCCATCTAGTGTGTCGAAAACTAACTCTGTTTCATCATCAAAACAAATTTCTTCTAATGTTTTAATAAAATCAACTACTTTAATTTTCTTCATATTCTACAACCTCGCTCAATCCTTCTTTTTTCTTTGTCAGACATATAAATATACTGATTTTCACCTAATTCAAATGATACACAATCTTTATCCATATACATGTGTTTATCTTCTTCTACGCCCTTGTTACAATAGTTATTATAGAATTGATACATTCCCCATTGCTGATTATATCCTTCTCTTCTAACGTAGTTCTTGCAGTGGAAACATCCTCTCTTCTTGCATTCTTCTACTGGTTCATCTTTAATCGTTTTTAACCTGTTTAATATAGTTCTTAATGCTTCTCCGGCTTTATTACCGTCTGATTGTTCCATATGTACTCCTTTCTAATCTTCAAATCGATACTACAATTGATGTTAAAATATAAAATCTCTAGTAGCTGCAAATTTCTCCATGTCATTGCCACGAATAAATTTAAATCTTGCAGTATCTTTTTTATCTTTAAATACACCTTTTCTAAATACTTCCCAGAAAACTTCTTCATGTAAGTTTGATATCTGGTAATATCCTTTTCCTCGTTTCTCATATTCACCAACATATCCGTTGCCCCATATTACAATTAATTTTTCCATTGCTCTCCTTTCATAAAAATGTCAACAAAATCCTAATTCAGTTTGCTTTTATAAACTACAATACCCATTAACTAGCATCTTAAAGTTTGCATAACACTCTTCTATTGTCTTAAAATGCGTGTTGATGTTGTTACCATATGTAAATACTTCGTATAAATTAACCCTGCTATCTGTTCTATATCCATGCTCGTCCATCCATTTAGTAAAGTTATCCAATAGACATTTAAGATATTTTATATCTCCATCTTTTAATTCAAACATATAGATTGTTTCAATACTGATAGAATAATCTTCCGTATCTTTATGATAGAGTAATTCGATATCATTCATTATATGTATATTAGCTCCGCTACTTGAAGATAAATCATCATATGATTTAAGTCCCCATATGTGTTTCATATCACCTATTTCGTACTCGTTTATGTAGTCATTTTCATATCTCTTTGTTTCAATATCATAATAAATATTACTGATTAATTTATATATTTGTTTGATTACAGGTAACTTGAATACTTTACCGTATAAAATATTACTAACACTTGGACACATATCTTTTTTGCAGTTGGCACATTTTATATAATTTTTATTCTTTCCATGTGCGTATTTACAGAAAACAAAGTTAAATTTCTCGTTCATGCAATCCTCCTCTTTAATTATTGTGTTTATTATTATCTTTTAATGTTGCCCAACATAACCTACATAATATGGTTTCTGATTTTTATCTAAGTTAAATATTTCTGTATCTATTCTTGTCCCACCATCATCCCAATATTCGTATGTCTGTTTTACACCATTTCCAAGAAGAAAGTTTTTCCACAATTCTTCTGTTTCGTTATCTACCTGTTCTTTTGTTATATTTAATAATTTATATACTACATCTTTTTCTTCAGATATGATTTTAGTTACATGGAAATCTATTAGATTCATTTTTCACTTCCTTTCCACAAACCCATTAGAAGGTTTATTTGATTGTGTGTTGTTTTCTAAAATCCATGATAGCATTACCAATTCTACATGTTGGTAATAAATAACTATATAATTGTATCTTACATAATAATTTGTCTAACATATTTTCTCCTTTCTCAACCTAATAAAATCAATGATCTATCATCTTTTAAATAGTTTCAGTAAATCTTTTCCCAAGTTTTTAGCAGCGACATTTAATACATAAGATTTGTATCCCAATGAGTCGTATATGGTTAACATATTTTCTATTGTTAAATCTCCATATTCTTCGTATGGGAAATTTATATATATGTATTCTTCTAATAATTCATGTTCTAGTTTCATCTAATTCGTCCTTTCTTCCCGACATTCGTGTCGGTAACATCAATTATTCTTCATACATTGGTCTTTCACTAAATGGTCTGCTATCTTCACAGTCTCTTATATCACATTCTTTTTCTTCGTAAGGGCAATAAGGAATTTCTTCATCATCTAATCTGAAATGCCTACAGTTTGTACAATATACATGAGTATGATTTTTGATACCATAACACTTATCGCATTCCTCACATGGACTAAAACTGTTATATTTACATGGTTGGCTCATTATTTATCTCCTTTCTTATTATCTGTTACTGTCTTTGTAAAACATTGCACTTGCCGTTATAATCATTATTAAAATAACTATGATTAGACATGGATAAACACCGATTAAACCAATTGCCAAGTTGCAAACAACACGTATCACCAAAGCAATAATTATTGCAAGAGTTACTAATGTGATTGATTTTGCAATCGATTTTATAATTCTACTCATACTCTTTATCCTTTCTAATAAGTACATCAATCAATGCTTTTATTTACTCTTCAATTTCAATTAATGGACATTTCTTGGAACGTTCAACTGTTGGTTTAATATTCTTTTCAATATCAAATCCTTTACCATATCCATTACATATTCTAATGTCAGCATGACCGAATTCTCTTTCTACTTCATAATAAGAGCACTTACTACATGAAGTTGGCATCTTGGACATTCTAGTTTTAGATACAATCATATTTCTTTCCCCTTTCTAATAAGCAAATCGAATGCACATTTTATAGTAAATATGGTAACGCTTTTAAATACTTTTCTTTCAACTTATCTGTAAGTGTTTCGGTCTGTGCTAAATGATCTTTCATATCTGCTAATTTAACCCAATAAGCACACATTCTCCAATTTGTGTAGCCAGTATCTTTAATGTTCTTAATGTAATCAATGTAGTCTTGTTCTTTTGGTTTGGTTAGTAATTTTAATGCTTTATTGAAGTATTCTGGAAAATAAGCACTATTAAAATCTGTATCTTCTAATAGATCGTGCATTATAGCTAATGCCACACATTCATCTTTATACTCACTTTGAATCATTTCATTATCTGCTACGTATTGCATAACTCTTAAAGCATGTTGGTATGTTTTTTCGTTATAATATTCTTTTGCAATTTTTAAAGCATTTGCAATCTTTATAGGTTCTCTATCCAATCCCATTGTTTATTCCTCTCTTTCTTTTAATAAGCACACCAATTTTAGATTTGTTATTGATTTTCTATTTCAGATTTTAAAATCATATTATCTGCTAAGTAACTTGATAATGAAGATAATGTGCAGAATGGAATCCCATCCGATAAATCACCTATTGTTTCATATCCCCATAATAATATTAACCTAGTAATTTCGTCTTCTCTTTTCATAAATCTCCTTTCAACTCCTAATAAAGTACATCTTTGTTTTGGCTTCTATTCTTCGATTTCTAAATATGTACTTTCGCACATTCCATCCCTAGTAACACTATCTGACGGTACGCATTCATTACATGTATTTCCAAATCTACAATCAAAATCGCCACCGTAGTAATCTTTCTTTGGAACACCTACCTTAATTTCTTTACCACAAGATTCTCACTTGCATCTAACTTTAAATATCTCATCGTCCTTAGTTCCATTATATCGTTGAATAACCTTCAAAGCATCTTCGTCTTCCATATAATATGAATCAATTCCAAGTAGATTAATAACAAGCTGCGTAAATCTTAAATCAGGGCTGTATAACCATGCTTTTTCTAGTTCTGCTAAGAATGGTTTAATCCTATTTTTATCTCTCATAAATTCTACTTACCTCGTATATTATTATTTACATTTCTTATTTAATTATAACATCGTTAATATCTATGTATTTAACCGGAATAAACCTCATATACATCCACCTTGCAGCCACATATCTTGAATACCCATCTACCAAAACAAATCTATTAGCCTTACCATTCTCATTGCTTTCAATAATAACACTTATTGGTTTGTCAAAGAATCCATTTCTGATAAAGTAATTAAAGGCTCTGTAAATCTTCTTTCTTTTTGGCTTTGTTAATTTGAAGTTTTCTGGTATTGTAATATCATAGATATCTACTAATTCATCACCACCATTTAAACTCATGTCCATTGTGTGAATACGATTAAGCATTCGTTCTTCTTTATGTAACATTGCTTTATAATCCTTAAATCTCATATTTCCCCCTTTCTTGTTTATTATTATCTTTGTTATATTTTTTATGTAAGACAGAAATTAAAAACGTGATATACTTATATTCTATAGCTTGTATTTCTGCCATGAACTAAATATAACACGTTCTTAATCAAATGTCAATAACTTGTTTATTATTATTTGTATTTAATTTTACTTTGTGCTGCTTCCTAATTTGCCAATACCACGTTCTGATTCTATTTTAACCAAGTATTCATAACTAATTTCTTTAACATTCATAACAGGAACTTCTTCTATAGCAAATTGAGCAATTGCTTTTGTATAAGGTACACGAATTAAATCTTCTGTCTTTTCCACCTCTATAATATTTTTAGTTATTTCAATATGAATATCGTTTCCATTATATAGACTTACAAATATTTCTCCTCTGTATCCACTATCAACTTGACCTGCCATTGTGATTAGTGTTGATTTAGTATTACTGCCACGTTCCCTAATAGCTAAACGATATTTTGGAGTAAACGCCGAAGCTATACCAGTAGGAATTAACTTATTTGTGTGTGGCGGAATTACCATATATTCTTCATTAAAACATGCGTATATATCGAAACAACCATCTTCTTCTCTCTTGCTTGGTATAATAGCACCATCTCTTACTTTTGCAAATAGCAATTCATTTTCTTTTAGTGTCATTCTATTCTTCCTCCTTAATTGGATGTTTCTTTGTTTTTGGCATATTTTCTACAATTAATTTTTTAGACTCTTTAAATTCTAATTGTGTATCATGTATTAGTTTCTTATATTCAGATAGTGTATTCCTTGCCTCTTCTATTTGTTTCTTTAAAAACAAAACTGTATCAGTTAAATCACAAACTGTTTTAAACTGTTCACTTGTATTAATATCTAGTATGTTATGTACATAGTCTGAAATTTCTTTTTCAATTTTAATAAGCTCTTTGATGTCATTGGTGCGTTTCATGTTTTTAAACGAATGTAATCTTTTCGCTTTTAAATAAAGATCAAATATACCATATACTTTACTATCATATTTTAATTCATCCCAACGATAATATGTATAAACTTTAGTGTTATCTTCTCCATTTTCTTCTTTCCCAGTTTTACTTGCTTTCTTTCTAATCACCAGTGCATAATCTCCATAACAACCAGAAATCGCATATTCGTCATCTATATCGAAAAACGGTATTGAACCAACTTCTTCATTTGTTTCTATAATATTTTCTGGTGCAGTTAATTCTAGTAAACTTTGTTTTCCTCTTGCCATAATTTTTCTCCTTTATTATTCTGTATAAGCTAACACTTCTTCGTCACATACAATTTTCCCATTAATAGCTTCGAATGAACAATTATCGTTATATTCTATACCCAATACGATTGGAAACATGGCTTTAATATCAGACTCAGATAGATTATCTTGCAAGTCTACTATTTCTTCCATGTAACTATAAAATTGTGCGTCAAAAATAAATTTTACTTTCATTTATATCTCCTTTTGTTTTTGTAATAGAAATCTGTATTTATATGTATATATTTTTTAATTCAGTTAATACTAGTTACATAAATATGTGTAAGCAATTCATTAATTATAGTTGCGATATAAGATATTGTTCTACACAATTTATCACTAATTTCATTGTCAAAGTCACCTTTTTTTCATGTAGTATCCGAACAATATTACTGTGAGTATTATGTGGGATTTTGACATTACATAATCAAAGATACAACTGATTTACTCTTAGTACCAATACATGTCATCATAGTTGCTACTTTTTTCATATGCTATATCGCATTCTGACATAAGAACATATTCAGAATCTTTGTATTTTTCCATAACATATTCGTGGATACAAATACCATCATAATTATGTTTACATTTATTATATTGGCAATGAACATTACTTTTCTTTTTATTGATACATTGAAAAATATCCATAAATTCTCCTTCCTTAGAGCTGATAAAATTCTGTTTTATCAGCTCTTACATTAGTTGAATATGTTCTCTATCACATTCATTGTATTCTTCTTTTATCTCTATAATTTCTTCAAGTCAAGAACAACCATCGTTAAAATAAACTAATAAATCTGATTCGTCTGCGTCTATCAATTTATTTAGTTTGTCTCTAAGTTCTTTTACAGTCATATTTATTCCTTTCTAAAACATGTTAAAATCTACCTTTTATTTGCTATTTAGTGTTCTGACATTTCTTTATATTCTTTATATCCAATACTTAATAGATATGTAGAAATTTCTTTTTGTTTTTCTTTAATTTTTTGTATTTGTTTTGGTGCATATTGTAAATAATAATTTTGTCTTTCAATTTCTTCATTATAAAATTCTTCATTATACTTATTAGATTCATTGATTTCGGTAATTTTTTGATTAAGTAATTTATCAACCTTACTTTGTTTTATTCTCAGCCAAAATAAAAAATCAAGAATCTTTACGTAAAACTTCTTATTTGAAGAGAATGAATTAATAGCATTTTTAATTCTTTTTTTAAAGTTTAAATTTTGAAACCTTATCCAATATCCGTCTAATGTTTTAATTCCTTTTATGTATTTTTTATTCATAATGGTTTCATAATCTTCAATGCATCGATTAATAATTTTAAACGTTCTTTTGTCGGCGTTTATACGTACAATACAATCATTTGAATCATATTTGTAATATTCTACAATTTTTAATGACTGTATGTAAATATAAAAATCATATGAACTATTAGTAATTATACAATCTGATAAAACTGATATTTTTTGAAGATATTCTTTTAAATAATCTAATATATATTTACCATCTATATTAATTTGATATAAAAAATTACTTCCTGATACACCTTCTGTAAATAAATCTGTTAATATTAACTCTGGATTACCTGCTAATTTTTCTAAAGTATCAAGCTTATTTCTGGCTTCTTCTAATGAAATACTCATATGTTTTGTTCCTTTCTATATACATTTATAATTTATATTATATTTTTAGTACATTATAATTGACATTTCATATATTATATAGTATAGTAAGTCATGGAGGTGAATATATGAATGACAAAAATATTAATTTAAAACTTGCTCGTGTTGCTAAAGATTTATCACAAGATCAATTAGCTGAACTTGTTAAGGCATCAAGACAAACTATCAACTTAATTGAAACTGGTAAATATAATCCTACAATTGAATTATGTTTACGAATCTGTTGGGCATTAGATAAATCGCTCGACGAATTATTTTGGAAAAACAAGGAGGACTTAAATAATGCAAATTAATCTTTTTAAAACTACTATGAAAAAAGGATATGTACTTGACGAAAGAGAGCTAATAGTAAAACTTGAATTTTATAATACACTTTTTCGATTTTATTTAATAACATCTGCTTTAATATTAAGTTTATACTTAATCATACCTTTTAACTTAATGCCAACAGAAAACTATTATATAATTACTATAATATTAATTGGTATAACTAATACCTTTTTCCCAATTATTGGTATAATACACCGAGCTAAAATGTTAATTTATTACTATCTTTTAGGTATGACTGCGTGTTGGTCAGCAGTTTTTATGTTAATACATTTTTGGTTAAATAAAAATTTATCAATAATTTTTTCAAGTATTGCCGTAATTTTTATCTATTGTATTTACGTAGTGTTATATAACATCTACGAAAAAGATTAATATTAAGGTAGAGAATGCGTAGAGTGTTCTCTATTTTTTTTATGATATTATGTTTCTATATGGTCTTTAACCATTCATTATATAACTCTGCATCTTCATTTGTTAATATTTCAAAGCCTTCATGTTTCTGTCCTTTGAATATTATTTCAATAAAAACATTGATAATATTTTCAACAATATTTTCATCTCCATTTTTGCATAGATAATGCAACTTTTCTTCTAAATCTTCATACTTAGCTAATTTTGCAATAGGTTCTCCATATCCTAAATCGTGTAACCTATAAAAAATTTCATCACACTTATCACATACAAATGGTTGCTTTAAAACTGCTACTCCTGTAGCATTATATTTTGTTAATCTTTCCATTATTTACTCCTTTCTTAATTAATTATAATTTTAAAATTATTTTTAACTTATAAACATATTTTTGGAACATTAACATATATATTTATTGTAGGTAGTGCGCACCTATAAAAAACTATATTTTTTAAGAATATAATCAGCATTAAGGGGTGTATCGACGATTGGCACCCTTTTTTGCTGTCATTCTTGATAAATTTGTCGTATTATTCTACTTTTATTTTATGCCCATCTACTTCTTTTACTTCAAACACCCAACATCCCATAAAACAAGAACATTCAGACTGTAATTTAATTAATTCTCTTTCTTCTACTTCTTCTAAATTATTACCTACAGTTAAATAAGAATCATCATCACAATCATCCATATAGTCCACTTTAAATAATCTCATAACTCACATCCTTTCCTGCAAGTAATTAAAATAGTAGTTCTATATTATATTCTCTTTTTAAAACAATCCACTTGAACAATATTATCTTCAATAACACTTGTATCTAACAACATTGTTTCAAACGCTTTAAGTTCATTCATTGTATATTCAAATTTCATTTTGAAATTACTAAGTGCTTCTTCTTTTGTTTCTCCATAACCTGTAATATTAAATGGATCATGGCTAAATACATCGTGCTCTGTATTATAGAAGTTCTCGTCTAATAAAGAAATTTCATGTGATTGCCACTTTTCTTTATGGTCGTTATAATATGCTAAATTCATCTTATCTCCTTTCAAGAGTTAATCAAATTTTCATTTTATCGTCTGTTATTATTTATTAATGGTTTCTTATATTTAATTAACTCTTCTACTATCAAATCTTTCGGTAATACATTTCTACAAAAGTATGCACTTGCAAATGGACTTCCTTCTATTGGTTCGTCCATTTTGTCTTGTGAATGAAATCCTATTCTTTGATCAAATGCTAATAATTGTATTCCATTTTTAAAACAACACTTATATCTGCTTGCTCCTTGAAGAGAATTCATTGGAAGCAAAATTGCAAATGGCTTCCCTAATTCATCTAACCGTTTTAGTATTTTATCCTTTACATTAAATGGTGGATTACTAACAATCACATCATATTCTTCTGGTTCATATGTAAAGAAATCTTGACATTCCTGAATACAGCTTCTTATAACGTCATATCCATTATCTTTAAATGTGTTATAGTATGCCGACCATTCTTCATCAAACGGTAGCCAAACCTTTAACTTCTTATCTATATATTTCATTATTGGTTCAACAGCGTAATAAGGTGTATAGTTTTCATTCGACTCATCCGTTTTAGCTGCGGTTAAATATCCTACATTCGCTCCTATAATAATCACTCTCCTTTTTATTGTTGTATATTATTCGTTTTTGATTTTACTGCATCTTTCATGACTCCATTCACAACTTGAAAGATCTACACCTTCTTCAATCGCCTTTTCAATTGCTTCTTCTTCACTATTGGCTTCAACTTCCACTATTTGATAGGCATGTACTTCAACTTCATATCTAGCCATTTTTAACTCCTTTCAAAAAAGCACATAAAACAAGATATTGGTTTAGTAATCTATACCTCTTTTATATAACTTTTGATTGCTTGTCGCCAATTTAATTCCGTGTTGTATATTATTATCAACACTTAGTTCTTGTTTGTATGAGCCTATCTTTAACCAATCAAGATACTTCAATGAACATTTAAATATACTAAAGTCATCTGAGCCACTATATACACAAGTTTTCAATCCTTTTCTATGTACGTATTCTATTGCAGTGTCTAATTCAATCATGTTTTGGTCGCCACCCATAAAACAAACACAAGTAATCATTCCATAATAGATATTAATTAGTTCTTCTAAATCATCTAGCAAATAATTTCCTTCGTATTTAGTTAAATATTGAGAGTGGCAACCCTCACATAAATGAGGGCAACCACTAATATTAATCACTAACGAAATCTCGTCAGGAACTTCTTGTAATGCAATTGAATAGCTTATATATTTAAGCTTTAAATTTGTCATAAAATCTCCTTGCCGCTTCCCTAATTCTAGCTTCAGCAAACTTAGATACTCTCTTTAGATATCCAATAACTCTGGTTGCATAATCCAAATCTTCACTTCCACATTTTTCACAAGTATTTAATCTATGCTTGCTAATATGTCCACACTTGTTACAAATTGTGTTTGGAATATTGTATGTATAATACTGGCAGCCAGTTTTGATAGCAACTTTTCCTAAGTGTAAATATTGTTCTTTAGATAAGTGTTCATCTAAATTCATATGTAATGCAGATCCACCATCTAAATATTTAGTAAGTTTATTTCCATGTAAGATAAACTTATCTAATATATTACATGTTTCGTCTTCCACTTTATAGAAATAGCTATTGTAACATTCTCTTGGTACAAAATATCCGTCTTTCTTGTCCCATTTAGCGTTCTTAACTCCTAGATTTTCCGCTGGCACGAACTCCGTGTTAAACATCAGTTCTTTTGTTTTAGCTTGTTTATTTAACGTATAAATAGGTTTTAATATTCTTTCTCCATATTCAAAGTATTCTTCGTTAGGAGAAATGTCGATTCCTAAGAACTCAGCTCCTTCTACAAATCCGTTGATGCCGATAGTTAAAAATTGTTTCTCTAATGAAATATAACCAGCATCAAAAATAGGCAACATTCTTGCATTAAAATAGTCTGTAATGATTTCATTATATGCTGTTAAATATTTATGTACTTTTTCAACTTGCTCTGATACGGCATCTGAAATATCTATATTATTTTTAGTAGCGTTTTGTACGAGTCTATTCAGATTTATTGTTATAACACCTTTAGAACCTGTTGATACTCCACCAGCTCCAAGAGTATATGAGAATGTATTATCCTGAAATTCATTTTTCAATCGGCAACAACTAGCCAATGAATCAACGCTATTACTTGTATATGTAAAGAATGAATGTCCTTCAGCATACATTTCAGCTTGAAGTTCTTTATATTCTTTATCTACATAATCTTCTCCGTCATTAAGTAAGTTTAATGTTTCAACCGGGAATGTTAATACTTTTTTAAGTCTTTCTTTATTAAACCACTTCATAAATCTTCTCTGTAACCAATCAACACTTTCCCATGTTGGGCATGTTCCATCAGGAAATACAAAATTGTCAAACATTCCTTCAAAGTATGGCTTATCAAAATATGCTACATTCCAAAATACTGACTGAAAGTTTCTTGCTGCGGCTGGTTGATTCATTGAGTATACTACTTGCTCAAACCCATCTGTAATAACTTTGTCAATTGTTTTAGGTTTAATGGATTGTACTACAATATCATCTACACGTTTATAATAATCTTCTCCATATTCTTTTCTGATAAAATAATCTAAATACATAAGATACTCTGGTGTAGCTACTGCACCTGCAAACTGACTAGCAATAGCGAAGACTAAATTAATAAATGATCCTTGAAATGCTTGTAGATTAGTAGGTGCAGATGAAATACCACCGATATCCTTTAATCCACCAAATAAAAACGGATACATTGTAATAGAAACGCAATATGGCATTATTGATGTCTCATCATGTTTGTAAATCTCATGTGATTCTAACTGTCTAATATACTCATTTGCAAAATCTTCACCATATAATTCAGTTAGTTTGTCACACATTAATAATCTGTTTGTTCCAATAATTTCTCTCTTAGGAATTTCGCCCATGCAAGTTGTAATATTCTTATTCTCTACATTTGCGTTTGAATCTACTTCACTACCACTTGACGCATTAACTGCACTTGCGTATTTTTTAATAAAATTGACATTTCTTCTATAACTTTCTAGCATAATTTGTTCTCCTTTAGTCTTCTAGTTTTCATTTACCCACTTTAAAGCACTTGCAAAGTTCATCACATTTCCGTCAACTTCCAACATTGGCATTGACATAAATCCTTTTGATAACATTAAATCAACATCATTTACCTCTGTATAAACTACGTTTTTATCTTTTAATTTTGTTTCCAAAACTTTACATTGTGGACAATGATTTGAATATAGTGTTACTTCCATTTTTTTAATTCCTCCTTGTTATGTATTATTTATATCAACCTATTATTAGGATTGATTATGTATATTATTATTTATTATTCAATAATTGCTTCATCTGGTATATTAGCTATATATTTAGGGAAAGAACATATATCTTCCATCCACTTAGATGATACATATGTAATCACATACTCAAAATCACTTATTCCTTCGCATGTGTTTACCGTTTCTTTAATGCATTCAAGAATATCTTCTTGTTCTATGTGATGTCCTTCAGTACAAAGATTACCGTCAACATATAAACCTTCCCAATTCTCTCATTTTACAATATCAATTGTCATTTAATTCACCTCCACTTTCATTATTTATGTTACTTTCACTACTGTAGTGAAACCTAATCAAAATCACATCTTAATTAATTATTTCACTTTCAACATCAGCTTCTCCATCAGTGATAATATTAATATTTACACTCTCATTAATAACATCCTTATTATCACCCCACACAAAAGGTTTATTTCCATTAATCATAGGAACACCAAACCCTTCAATAAACTCTCCATCTTCATAATCAGTCTTTCTTAATGACAATTGTTCTGCTAACTCTCGTAGATCATCGATATCACAAAAACATTCTGACCAGTTCTTTAGTTCTTCTTCAGTCCATACTCTCTCATCTAATTCAACTTCGTACTCATAAACTTTTGTAACAGTACATTTAAATTTTTTCATTGTAATCTCCTTTCACAATCCTGATAAAAACATTGTTTCATATGCTCTATATTTCTTCATCATCATTAACGTCTTTATCTAGCCATTTCCGAATAATATCTCTCCCACTATGATGTTTACAACCCCAATTACATCCTGCTTTTGCATCTTTACATAATTCATTACAATCTGGTCTGTATAGTGTAATAAAAGCTGCCATCTGATCTTCGTTTAAATTTTTTACCCATTCAAAATTAGTCATTTAACATTCCTTTCTATTAGAATCAAAGAGTTATTTTGTACTAACTTATTTCACATTTGTAATTCCAAACCTTACGATAACAATTGCCATTAGAAATTTCTCCTTCGTATTTTCTGATCTGCTTATGAGAATATTTCTTATAAAACCGCTTTGTTCTCCATGAAAAATTGTTTTGGATTAATCTGCTATTATGTTCATAGTATGGAATCATCCATATTCTTTTTGTAAATGAATAAATGTCAGATATCTTCTTATTGTGTTTTTCTCGTCTTGAACGCTTACTAGATTGTTTTTTATTTGCTTTACTGTGTGTAATATCTTCTTCAAATGCTTCATCACAAAATCCATACCAACCGCATTTTGAACCTATTTTATCACACCAGATTGAATACGCTATTTCGTTGTAATCTGGCTCTTCTCCCATATTTTCATACAAATCTAACCGATGATTATAACAATCTTTCCCTAGTGGACAAGTAAAACAGTTACATTTCATATGTGTCACCTCATTTCAAAGTTCCAAACAATATCTGATTTGATTATCTTCTTACAAATTTAAAGCACCACGCTTCGTCACTTATGAATCTCAACTCTCCATCTTCATTAATATAAAACATTTCAATAAATTGTATTTTATCAGATTTTGAAAAATCTTCGTTGCCTTTAAATATTGGTGTAATTGTCAGTGGATTATAAACAACATCCTTATAAATTACCTTATATTCTTCTACATTAATACCCATATACTCACCTTCTTTCTAAGTCTTAATAAAAACCTGATTCTATTGTGTCTTTAAGCCTATCTTAAAATTTGATGCGCTTTCATACATGTCATAAACTTCTTTACTTATCCTTCTTTTAATCTGTGGTAGAAAATTGTCAATTTGTTTTCCGATAATGTCATCTGTTTTAATACCTATTTTAGTAAATTCATCTTTCCAAGCTCTGCCAATTCCAGCAACGTCTAAACCAACTTCTTCAATTTGATAATAACCAATAATAACATTTTCATCATCTTCAATCGGAATCATTATTCTTCTAAAAATTGCATCAGCACAATCTTCAATATTACCTCTGATATGTGTTACATTTAAATCTTTCCACAACACACATCCTCCTCTTTCTGGATCAATAACTATCATATTTATTCTCCTTTCTAAACCCAATAAAGCTATAATTTGATGTTAATGTATCCACTTAAATCAGATATTACATTCTTTTTGTCACATACTGTTTTTACACTTTCTTCGTTATAATATCCTGAGCTTACAATCGTGTCATTTTTCTTCGTGTCTATAACATAATGAAGTCCGTCTATACACTTAACTTTATATCTATCCGTTTTAATCACCTCATTTCTTAAACAAATCGTCGTTTGTTAGCTCTTTCTAATAACTGATATCTAATGCAAAGTATTCTCTTGGTTCAATAGAAAAAATATCTACTCCTCTGTATACATTATCAATCGTAAATTTATGATACTCTAAGGCATCAACAAAATCTTTTGCAACCACATCTGGAATAGTTATTACTACTTTTGATGTTTTATTTTTTATAGATTGTTGTAATTTTTCTTCAAACTGTTCTAAATATGTTTCCAATAGTGGTTTATTATTTATGCCGAGTAAATCATTTAATTGTTTTCTTGCGTCTTTTGCACTTGTCATTAAATTTCTCCTTTCTAAAAGCACTCCAAAGTATTAACTTATTAGCTTTCTCCTGCATAGTCTCCATAATATTTTTCACGTAAAATCTCAGCACATATACCAGCGTCATCTACATTTTTAAACTTAGCTAATTCCACATGCTTTCCATCAACTCTCATAGTTACTACCCACCATTTACCATTTTGACTTACATTTCTATATCCTGACTTATTGGTTATATTCTTTGATTTTCTGTTTCTTAAATTTTCTTCATACTTAGAAATCCTTAAATTTGATTTTCTATTATTCAGTCCATCATGGTCAATGTGATCTACTTGAATTCCTTTAATATTATCTGGATTTCCAATAAACCACTGCATCATCATACTTGAATATTTGTATTTTCCATTTTCACAACCCAAATAAATTCCTGCTTGTGCATACCACAAACCGTTTACTGGATTTAATATTGCATGCCATGTAACTTTTAAGTCTATTAGCCTTTGTAGATCGTCAGTATCAATGGTCGTATAAAACGTTCTTCCATCTCTCTTTTTCATTTCTATGGTTGTTGTTTCCCCATTTATTATGTATTTGTTTCTAAATTTCTTAGGTATAGCTATAAATCATCATTCCTTTCGTTTAATATTATTATTACTTAATCATCTCTAAAAACTCATCTTCAGTAATAATCTTAATTCCCAACTCTTGTGCTTTCTTATTTTTACCAGACGTTGATGTATTATCGTTATTTATAAGGTATGATGTACTCTTACTGACACTTCCTGCAACTTTACCATTTCTACTTTCAATATCCGCTTTTAATTCCTCACGATTCTTATAACGATTAACTGATCCTGTAATTACAAATGTCATACCGTCCAACGATTTACTATTCTGTGTATTATTATTTGCTTTATCTTCTATTACAAAATTCATTATAGTAGCAAGACTTCTGTATATCTCATAATTATTTCTAAACCAGTTTGCAATAGATTCATGCATTGTACCACCAAAGTCGTCAAGGTTAGTAAAATCAAAGTCTTCATTAATCAATCTATAGAAATTAATTGTATCTCCTTTACAATACTTACTGATTGTTTTGCTTGCTGTTTTACCGATTAGTGGGATACTTAAACTATAAATGAAATTTTCTAGCTTCACATGCTTACTTTCTTCAATTGCAGCTAATAATTTATCACCAGACTTTACACCAAAACCATCTAATGTAATCATTTTATTTCTATGTTGTTTCAGATTATAAATGTCTACCAACTCATTAAGCCATCCTAATTCAACAAATTTTTCAATAGTGGCTTCTGACATCCCATCAATGTTCATCGCATATTTACTTACGAAATGGGTTAATCTACTAATCAACTTGGCTTTGCAATTTGGATTAGTACAATATAAGAATTTTGATCCATTGTCATTTTTTACTTCTATATCACTACCACACTCAGGACATTTATCTGGAATCTTAAATGTATTGCTTTTAGTTAAATTATCATCAACTTTAGGAATAACCATATTGGCACGATAAACCGTAATCGTATCACCAATTCCTAACTGTAAATCTTCCATATAACTGATATTATGTAATGTTGCTCTAGTTGTAATTGCACCACCCAAATCTACAGGTGAGAAAATAGCAACAGGATTAATTAAACCAGTGCGAGAAGTATTCCATTCAATATCCACAAGTGTTGTTTCGTATGTGTCATCTTTCCACTTTCTAGCAATCATATTCAAAGGATGATGTACTGTAGTTCCTAGTGATTCGCCATAATCATAAAACTCATATTTATAAATAGTTCCGTCTACTGGATATTTATAGTTTATTGGATTAAATTTTAAATCTACATCTTCCACATTAGCAACACCATTCTGTACGAATTCTCTTTCAGTAACCTGAAATCCTAAATCAGATAACCATCCTAATGAAACATCTGTATCAAGTTTTTCAATATTATTATCTTGTACTAATTCAAATGCTATGAACTCTAAATATCTTTCCTTTGCTACGTTTGAATCTAATTGTCTAACACTACCAGCAGCTAAATTACGTGGATGGCTATATGGTTCTTCTAGTGTTTCATTGATTTTATCAAAATTCTCCCACGATATTACACACTCTCCACGTACTTCTATATTAACATCTGTACGCAATTTTAAAGGTAAATTAATACAATGTCTGATTGTATGTGTAACATCTTCTCCTGTATCTCCTCCACCCCTTGTAATGGCTTGTTTATATAAACCATTTTCATAACGTATTACAATTGTCAATCCATCCAATTTCCACATTTCTACGCACAATTGATTTCCTACAAATCTCTTTACTTCATTAATATCTTTAGTTTTGTTAGCGGATAACATAGGCTTACTATGTTTTACTTTAGTTAATCCTTCTAGTATTTCACCTTGTACTTTCTGAGTAGGTGAATTTACCATAATGATACTTGTGCCTTTTTCTAACTGTTCAAGTCGGTCATAGAGCGCATCATAGTCTTTATCCGACATAATAGGCTTATCATACTTATAATATGCTGTTGATGCTTCGTTTAACTGTTTAATTAATGACTTCATTTCTTCTAAATTATTCATTCCATTCTCCTTTTAAATGTTTTCTGTTTATTATTATTTTCAATATGTACTAAAAACCTGTGATGCCATTAATCTAGCCTTATCTCTTTCGCTTGAATTAATCATATCACAGGTTAACTATGTTGTCAACATCTTGTTTATTATTATTTGTAATTACTTTGTATTTTCTTTTAACATGGATTGCATAAATGTCATTCTGTTAAAGTTCTCTTTATTTTTTATAGAAGTATTAACTGTTGATGCAGCACCAATATGAAAACAACGCTCTTTCATTCTAGTGAGTCCAACATAAATTAGATTTGAATTAAGCATATATGTATGAGACTTTGGTGTCAGTAGAATAATTACCTTTGAACTACTACCTTGAGATTTATGAATTGAAATAGCGTATCCCAATCCAACACTCTGCAAATCTTCTCTTGAATAACTAACCTTCACACCATCAAAGTCAATTATCATTTCAAATCTATTTATGCTTAATACAATTCCGCACTCTCCATTTGCAATAAACGTAGTATTTAAATTCTCGTCATCAATACAGAAATCATCGTCAATATATACTTTTGCTTTATAATTATTCTGTTTCTGTATAATCAAATCACCAACATAGTAAGTTGTTTCACCATATTTAAGAAATGTGTCTGATCCAAAATTTTTATTAGCTATCTTCTGAAGGTGGTTGTTTAATACAACTGTACCATATTCTCCTTTGTTATATGCTGTTAACACCTGTATATCTTCTACTTTGTAATTCTGTGATAATAATTTTTCATATAATGCAAGAACGTTTTTAACTGATTGCTTGTCATCTACATTAATAAAAGCATAGTCTTTATTATCTCCAAAGTATGTACACTGACTTAAACTGTCAGACAGATATTTCTTACAATTCCTAACATCTGTAGCAACCGTCATTAATCCACCTTTACCATATCTAAAGATTTTAGTTAATGACGTAGTTGGTATAACTTTAGATTGCATAAAGTCGTGCAATAGATTACCACAAGCAACTGAAGGTATCTGAGCAGAATCACCAACCATTAACAACTTAGTTCTATTAAAATCTATTGCATCGATTACATGTTTGAATAAAAATATATCTGTCATTGAAAACTCATCAATAACCACAACATCACTATCGAGTTTATTATTCATACAATATGTCCATGTGTTAGGTGGAATATAAGCTAAACCTCTATGAATAGTTGATGTTTCTCTCTTGCAATATTCCTTTAATACTTTTGCTGCTTTACCTGTCGGAGATAATAACACATACGATTTATTATTATCATCTAACATCTGAATTATTGCTTGTGTACATGAACTCTTACCACTACCACCAAACCCGTTCAATATGCTTATATTGTATTTACATAAATAATTAATTGATTGTAGCTGTTCGTCTGTAAGTGAAAATTCACTTGAATTTCTGTATTTCTCTACATTAATATTCCATTCGTTTTTAACAGATAATCCATATGAAATATTCTTTGCTATATATAATTCAGTATTATATGTTTCTTTTAATGCAACATTTCTACTGCTCTTATCATAATATATACTTTCTTCTTTTACTGCATCTATGAAATGATAAGCACAAGCTGGCACTAGTTTATCACATTGGTTTTTTAAATCTACTAGATCCATTTTAGTATGACCGTTGTTTTCGTTTTCTTCTAATAAGAATAAGATACATGATAAACATCTTTGCTTGCTTGTCTTTAAATCAGAATTAAAATCTATAATAGGTTTTAACCCTTTTGAAACATTTTCTATAGAAGCCTTTTCTATTTCCAATAGTAATCCATCAGCTTTTTTAAATCCAATGCCTGAGATTACACACAGGCATTTATAAGGATTATTCTTCATTTCATATCTAATTTTTTCTGTAGATGGATATTTATCATACAACTTTTTAACCATATTTAGACTAAGTAATCCTTGAAACTCTGATACCAGCTCTACTAATGCAAAGTTCTCAACAATCTTTTCTTTGATACGCTCAAACGTATACTCTTTAATTCCTTTAGTTAATGATAAATCAATGTCTTCTAGTCTATTATTAATTACTCTATCCACTATATCAGGATAAACTTTAAATAATGTATCTGCTTGCATTGGAGTTAATATTTCTTGTAAGAACAACTGCATATCAAGAGAGGTGTTTGGTCTGTCTCGTTTAATATTATTTACTTTATATCCATAACCATTCTTAGTTATTTCTTCTGTTGCTTTTACTGAATACAAAATTCCTTCTCCAAGTTGATGTAGATTGCCACTTATAACTGCTGTTCCATATTTAGTAAACTTAATAAAATTATATTTATCTTTATCTACATCCACTGCATACACTCTATAATCTTCTGTATCATAAATACATCTAACTACTCTACACTGAAACTCAAATTCTTTTGTTCCGTTATCACTCACCAAATCACCTCACTTATTTTATACACTCAAATGCAGTTATAATCTTCTCTGTTTCATCTGTTGGAATCCACTCTTCTCCAACTTTTCTCTTTTTAAACTGTTCTCTAAACTCATATATCTTCAATATACTATATTGACCAAATGGACTAAGTTTAAATATTTTTGCTGATGTTATCTTTGTTTTAAATTCTTCTCCAGTCTTAATATTTCTTACTAATAAATATGGAGTAGCTGGATTATTATAAGTTTTAAAGTCCAATACTACGTAATAATCTTTACTTACTTTTGGATTTGCGTATGTAGTATATTGCAAATATTCCATTTCAAATTTAATATGTTCAATGATTGACATTGGTTTATCTTCTAATTTAGAACACATTTCTGTTACAAGTCCTTTTGTATCGAGTTCTTTGTATAATTTCTCTGTTTCTTTACTACTATATTTTTTCATCAAAAACTCATTAAGTTGAAGTTTATCAAAATCAGCTTTTTTAATTTGTTTTACATTGTAGAGATTATTATAAACCTCAATTACATTAAGCAAGTATTTATTATTACCAAACATACTAAAGAAGTTAAGACCTGTAAGAATTGTTAATTGTCTTGCATCTACTGAAGTTTGTTTATGTATATCTGTTAATAATTCAATAAAGTTATTATATTTATTTTTGGATAACTCCATTAGTTCTTCTGCTATTTTTGAATTACAATACTTAATTGATAATATTCCTTTGTAGATAGTATTGTCTTTTCTGTCTATGGTATATTCTGAAAGAGATTTACCAAATTGTATTGGTTTAATTTCTATATTAAAATATCTTGCAAGATTAATACCATTATTTGTATCTTCTTCGTTTTCAGCTCTATTCAAGTAAGCAGTAATAAATTCAATTGTATAATATGTTCTCAAATTTACACAAGCATATCCATTCATACTGTAGCTGGTAGAATGGTTAAATCCAAATTGATATTCCGAGCTATCGGCTACAATCTGAACAAATTGTTCTGCTTCTTTTTCCGCTATTTCTCTTGGTTTACTAGAGTGTTTACAGTATCCTTCGAGGATTTTAGGTAATTGTTCTTTCAAACCTTCTTGATCCTTTTTGCCTATACAATTATGTACTATTATTTCGTTGGCAACATAATTATGATTGTCTTTTACCTCAATATCATAAACATTTGAAATACCATATTCTTCTATTTTAATTATTTTCAACGGTATATATTCAGCCATTAATAATTCATAAGTTTTAGGACTGTATACAAACTTTACAATATCTAATGCTTTAGTATTTGTTATTGTGCTGTTTTTATTTAATTTAAATCCATTGTGTTTATATCCTCCAATTTGATTTCCTATATCTGAAAAACTGATATTTCTATCATTGGCATTCTTTATAATTTCTTCATAACACTCTTCTGGAAGAATGTAATCATATTGTAATGTTCTATTTTTTGCTAACTCTAAAATATTAAAATAATCATCCTTTTTTCTTCCAACAATCAATGTTGCTATTGTGTTACAAAACTTTTCTACTGAATCAACTTGTCGTATGATTAAATGATAGCACATATAATCATATCCTTTTACATTTTTTGACTCTACATATGAATATATATTATACTTCATTAACAATGACTTTATTTGGTAGGCAAGTTCTCTGCTTGTTGTATAATATTCAATACAAGTATTTTTTAAGTTGTAACCACCATCAGTATTAAACAATCCTGCAAGTAGATTTGTTAATTTGCTACCTACTGGATAATTCATAATTTCATAAGGTATTCTTTTCAATCCAGCCTTCTTTACTAGGTCATATTTTGTTAATAAGTTTTGTAAAATCATTCTATGATTTTTTGATTTAATATAAATTGAGTATATATAGTCAACTTCAACTCCATTTTGAATATGATCTGTGAACTCACAATTTTTATTATATCTTGATAATTCAGATACACAGTTTTTAAATTTTTCTATAACACAAAGTTCTGAATTTGTAAAATGTATATTGTTTATATCTCCAATCGAGCCATCTCCAATTAATAACCCTAATAAAAACATTTCGTTTTCAGAAAGTCTCTGATTTGGTTTTAAATTATCAGATGTAGGATGTATTACAGATGGTGTCATTACATAATCATTATTTGTTAATTCTTTTACTTGTTTCCATCCGTTCTGTGTTAATATTTTGTGGTTATCTGTAGCAATAATATAATTATCTTGTTGTGTATAAATTTTATAAGTCTGTTTTATACCATTATTAAATTTATTGATAACAGGTTTATGTGTAATATTATTACTGTTATCAATACATACAACCTTATCACCAACTTCAACATCTTTTATTCTTTTTCTGTTTCCATTAGACATTAACACTAAAGAATTTTCATCTAAGCATCTACGAGTAGTGTCTGCGGCAGAACCTGTAAAATCACAAATATCTGTTAAGAATTTAATTGTATCCTCTTGAAATATTAAATATCCATTATTATCTTCTAGTAATTTATCAATTTCTTCTGATGGATTTTTATTAAATTCACCTGCAATCATTTTATCTCTGTATGATTTGCCAGACGGTCTTAGTGCTGCGTTTACCATAGACATATGGTTAACTGTGTGTGGTTTGAAGTTCTTCAACAAATCAAATGCATAATCACCTTCAAACTGAAACACCCCTTGTTGAGTCTCTATCATATTATTCCAAACTTTATCATCTTCCCAATTTATTTCGTGAGCTTTTGGGTATGGTATTCCAGCATATCTACAAGCATCTTTAATAATTCCAACTGTTTTAAGTCCTAATATATCAAATTTTACGTAGTTAAGCGAATCGACAGCTTTCATCGCACATGTTGATACAGGCATGTTTAAATCTCCATCTTTATAGAATAATCCAATACTATCAGCCAGTGTTATAGGTGATCCTATAATACCGCTAGGATGAGTTCCTTTTGCAACTATAGTACCTTTTAATCCTTTTAAATAGTAGAATAAGTCTTGGTTATCATTAATTAAAGAGTCATATGAATTTTTAGTTTTTTCTGCTTTTATTTTCGCATCCTTGTTATTAATTCTAGTCATATAAATATTATGATTATCAAAAGTGATTGTAGATGATTCTAATATACCGTTTTCAACCAATTCTTCGCTATTTACTTCTTCTTGCATAATTTTACTATATGTATTAAATAATTCGTCAAATTGGTTTTTAATATCCATTACTTTTCCCAAATCTTTATATCCAAGTCCACCAGCTAATACATCTATACATCCTCTATCTTGTAATGTTGAAAATGCAGCAATATATGCTGTTTTTTGTGGAGTAAATCTTTCGATAATATATTTATAAACTTTTTCTCTGTCTTCTGGTGCAAAGTCTACATCAATATCTCCAAGCGATATTCTATCTTCATTACAAAATCTAGAAAATACTGTTTTCCACACAATAGGATCTGTATCTGTAATATCTGTTATGTAAGCAATAGTGCTACCGGCCACACTACCTCTTCCAAAACCATATGGTATACCATTGTTTGTACACCATTCTAACAATTCAGACATAAACATCATAAAGCTTTCCATTCCAAGTTTACACATTACTTTAAATTCTTCTTTTATCTTTTCTTTATACTCTTTTTCAGTATGATTTATTAAGTCTAAACAATTATTAGATTTTTTTTCTTCATATTTTCTATAAATCAAATCCATCCACTGCTGTCTTACATTATCACCATATAATGTCGGATATTTAAAATTCTTATCAAACTTAAAATCTTCAACCATATTAGCAAATACATTAGTATTATTAATTGCATTCATAAAAACTTCTTCTGCTAGTGATTTTTGTAATTTAAATGCTTCAACCAACTCATCATAATTTTTCCACGTCAAATCAAATTCATCTTCACTGCCATAGAAACTTTTTTTGTATATCTGTAATATCTTTCTGCATTCTGCTTTGTATTTACTTGATGAATGTGTATCTGTTCCAGCAATTAAAGGTATACCTTTTTCTAAACTTAATTTATACAACTTATTATTATATCTAATTTGATCTTCACAATTATGGTATTGTATTTCAAGAAAACATCTATGTTTGTTTTTTGACAACCATTCAACAATTGTATTATAATCGTTTATTTTTTCATTATTGTCCCATTTATTCAATGGCGAAGCTAAACAAGCTGTAACAACCATAATGTTGTCACTTGTATTCATCAATTCTTCAAGCGAAATACGTGGATTATAATACATGTGTCTATCAGAATTATCTTCACAAACACCTTTTGATGTGGATAATGAAATCAATTCATTTAGCTCAAGTACACCTTTATAATTCTTTGCATATAAACCAATATGTCCGCCTCTATCATCATCCTCTAATTTCCCACACAAATATAACTCTACTCCGTGAATATATTTAATTCCTGCTTTATCACACTCTTGTTTTTTCTTTATCCAATCATATATTCCACCATGATTACTAAATGCAATCGCTTTCATTCCTTGCTTTTTTGCAAGTTTAATATACTCTTTAAAATTAGAACATGAATCTGCGTATCCATTACAATTACTTGTATCGTCATGTAAATGATACACCGTATAATTATTATCCACTTAACCACCTCCTATAAACTATTTAACCATTCCAAATCATCTGTTTCATTATCGTTTAAATCACTGCCAACTCCACCAAACATATCAGTTCCATTCTTTTTGGTTTCTAATTTATCTAAATATTTCTTATATGGTTTATGTAAATTTGCTGAATAAGAACATAAATTAGCAAAATAATAACTTTGTTTATCTACGCTTTCATCTGAATCAAAGAATAGTGACTCATCTTTAGTTATTTTATATCGTTCTTCTATGTCACAAATCTCATCAAGAGTTTTAACAATATCTTCTTTCAATTCATCAATAAGATCCTGTGTTAAATCTACAAATATATAACAATCATCAATAATATATTTTTCTTGCACTTCTTTTGGTAGACATTTAATGTCATTGGTTGTGATTAGCAATTCAATATAGTCGTCAATCTCTTCTTCGCTATAACCGAAATGTTTCAACCATGTTTTTGAGTTTGCTTTTAAACTTTCTCCTATCTTACATCGTTCTATTTGTCTAATATTATTTTTACCATTCTTTAATTCAGTTGTAACGTTAACATATTTAAGGAAGTTCCAACATATTTTAATTTTTTCTAGTGGAATACCTAATTGTCGTAATCCTTCTGCATATAAAATAAGCTGTCCTGCCTCTCCAATTGCTTTTTCTCCTTTATAAATTGAAGATGTTTTCCAATCCTGAATAATAAAATTACCATCTGAATCCTTCTTTGTTAGATCAATATATCCTTGAAATATATATTTACCTACTTTAATTGTAATAAATCTTTCTAAATCTACTTTTACTGTAATAGGTTTATGATTCTTGAAGAAGTGTTTTAAATTAGCCATATACTTTTCTTTGATTGTATCGTTCTTTTCTTCATTACTTCTATCAAATTTCAAATCTGCAACTTCTAATGTAATTGCTGCATCGTCAAATTCAGTAGCTAATTCATTGTATGTAATTTCTTTTTTATAAAACTTCTCTAAGATGTCGTGTGCAAATCCTCCACTAGCACCATATATTGAATCATCTCTATCTGGTTTTACTTTAGGATTTACTACATATGATAAGAAATATTCATATGGAGAAGTCTTGTATTTATAATATCGTGACCAACTCCATAGTGTATCAACTCCATATTTATCTTTTATATTATTTAACTCTTCGTATGTTTTTCTCATTTAATCTTCCTTTCTAGTGATTTCAAATATTCTTTATGTTCAAATTCATCATAGACTGTCCTATACTTAAATAAAAACTCATATATCTTATTTGGCTTGTCGGCAGGAGCTTCTTTGTCTTCTAATAAATCCCATTTATCATATATATAACTTACCTTTCGTAAGTGATAAAACTTTTCACAACAATGTCTTATATAATCTATATCTATACCTTTATCAAAGCTTATAATTATCTCACTAATATTTAATCCTAATAGTATTCTTACTTGTTCATCAGAAATATCATGACAACCAACTGCAACACCAGTACCATCCAACAAACTATGACGTTTTAAAACCGATTTCTCAGACTCCCAAATTATCGCATATCCAGCCTTTTCAATAGTTTCATAGTTTTCATACAATCCATACAGATTAATAGTTTTTGTATATGGCTTAATAGCAAAATATTTTGGTATATCAAATTCATCATAGTTTTCTACCATAGTTCTTCCAGTGATACCAATTAATTCGCCAGTAAGCCAATACCTAACAGGGATTATAACTCTCTGTCTTCTAAAGCTATATCCTAATTGAAACTTGTTTACTGTATATTGAGTAATTCCTTCCTTAACCCAATTAACATGAATACATGGTGTATAATCTTCTAGTATCTCATCATCTAACACTTCTATATCTGATACATTGTTTTGCTTTCTGTATTTTTTAACTTTCTTAAATACTGCAAGTGGATCAAAAACATCCTTTTTCTTTTCTTCTTCTTTTTTATATGTAAATTGCAATCCTAATAAATTATGTGTATATCTCATAGCCTTTTTAAATGATAAATCTTTGTTGTATTGTATTAATGTAATCAAATCAGATTTATCATCAAAATGTTTTTTTCTTGTATAATTAACGCAATTTAAATACATGTTGTTTTTAATATTAATTGCATTGATATTATCTCCATCGCCATCTTTATTACTAATGTTTCCACATGAAAAATACTCTTTATTAGGATGATATTTAATCGAATGACATCCAATCTGTTCTAATATGTATTCAATTTTGTTTTCTTTGTATATGTATTCTTTTAAACTTACAACATCCAAGTAAATATCATCCTTTCCATTGTTTATTATTATTTATTATTAGAAGTCTTGTACTATATTTGTAATACCAATATCTTTATAAACATTTGTTGATAAGTTATATTCACTAATAATTTGAAATGCGTCTGTCTGTCCAAATCTGTTCTTAGGAATAAACATAATCATATAATGTTTCTCTCTGTCTAGCTTAAATGGTATTCTACTTTTGCCATTCTTTCCTTCTAACTTATATCCCACTATTTCACGTTTTCCACCTGCATACTCATCATCAAAAGGTTTTCTCATCATAAGATTTACAGACATTACATCGACAATAGACTTTGCCTGTCCTATTTCATTGTTAGTTAAATATCTTTGTTTAATACTTGCCTTTCCTAACTGATATGTCATAAATAGGCATACATTTTTTGCTGAAGGTTTTACAACATCATATAATTCCACTGTATCACGCATCATGGATTTAAATATTTCGTCTGATTTAGCATCACAACTTTCTTTTAGAGTATCAAGTATAAAATACTTACATCCTAAACCACTGTACTTCTTAATAATCTTAATTGCAGTTTTAGCTGAATATCTTTCAAGAGGTATAACTGTAATATTCTTATTGTCTTTTTTTTCTGCCAACCAATCAGCACATTTTCTAAGTAATTTTTTTGTTTCTTCACTAAATTTTCCATCTCTTAATATGTATTTATGCAATTCTTCTTTGAAAATATTGTTTGCTACCCATATTAATAACTCTTTTTGTACTTTTGTTTGATCTTCTTCATTGATCATCATAACTATTTTTTCGTCGTATTTAATTATTGATGGGAAAATATAGTTAATTGCAGTTGTTGATTTACCTATTCCAGAGTTAGCACCTAGACCATATATGTTTCCGTTTGGATTTAAACCACCTATTTCCTTATTAAGTATTTCACAATTATGTAATGGCAATCCAATACCTGCACCCTTATCAAGCTCATCTATTAACTCATGTAATCCATCAAAAGCATTATAACTTTTAACTTCTCCTTCAACGTCCATAAACATATGATTAATAAATGTTTCAAATTCGTTATAGATATCTTCAGCTTTCATATCGCAATAATCACTCAATCTATCCTTTACTGGAAAACCCCACTTAGCTAACTGAATGACTTTATTCCATTTTTTTAAATCCTTAATATATCCATCAAAATTTTCAACCTTTACATATGAACCAGCTTTTGAAATTGTTTCATACCCATTATACTCATCATATTGTTTACTTAATTTTGAGTGCTTCTCAAGGTATAGACCAACTGTAATCTCGTCTAAAATCTTTTTATCCTCAACTTGAATTAAATCATTGGCTATTGTGAAATAAACTCTCCATACATTACTATTAAAATCATCCAACTTTAAATTTGTTTCATATATTAATTCAGGTTGTTTATATAAAATAGCAACAACATTGGCTTCACAAGCCTCTTTAAATTCATTCACTTTTTTTAAAGTTGCAACCAATTCCTCTTGGAATGGTGTCAATTTTATACTTTTATTTGTCGCCATATCACCATAACCCCTCTAATTTTTTATTTACCTTATCATCTGTCTTTCTTGTGTATTCAGCACATTCATGACAAACAGTATCTATGTTAATTACTTCTGTTTTTTCTTGTGATTTCTTAGCATTGCTAATTCTCATATAAACATCGTTAATATTGTTTTCTACTATTGCTGCGATATATATAAATTTACTCATTTCATTTTTAAATGTTTTACCATATAATGCACTCATAATTGTTGTTTTACATATTTTGAATGTATATAAAATTGTTTCATATGTATATTTAGCTTTGTTTTCTGTTTTATTATTTGCTATTAATTTACCTTGCGTCAGTCCTTTTAACCTTAATACAATATTGTTTGGTAATGCCTGATTTTCATCATATAGCATTATCTCTTTTTTTACATACCAATATAAATCATCCCATTGTTTTAATTCTTCCTTTGTCATTTTTGCCATAAATTCACCACCTTTAATATTAAGGGAGTGCAATAAACACTCCCTATTTCTAATTCAAACTAGTTATTTGATGAGTTCTAATACTTTATCTGCATCATCAACATCGGTAATATCTGTTGGTTTTGAATAACCCAACTCTTTGCTTAACTCTAAAATAGGTTTAATTAAGCTCATATCTGACTTATTCTCTTTGATATATTCAGTAATCATAGCAATTTTTTCGTTTAAAGCTTTTTTTGATTTGTTATCTTCTTCTGCTTTAGCAATAGATTTTATCTTATCAGCCTCTTCTTTTGCCTGTTCTTCTTTGGTCTGTTCTAATGTTTTGCCAGACTTAGACTGTTCTGCTTTAATTGCGTCAGTAATCGCCTTAATAAATTGATCTGCATTCAAATCAATTTCAGAAACAATTTCAGCAAATCTTGAACCACTATCTACACAGAAATTATCATCTCTAAACTTAATTTTCCTTGTTTCTTCCTGTACTTTACTTACAGTTTCTTCTTTCTTTGTAACAATATTTTTCTTTCCAGTTTTTTCTTTTATGATAGTTCTATCTATGTATGCAAGTCCCAAGAAGTGAAGATTTTTCTTTAAAGCGTTGAAATAATTCTGTTGTTGATCACTTGTAAGTGTCTGATATGTTTCACCACTAACAACATCTGTAACATCTTTTGTTTTTACGTGACCAATAATAATTGTTGCAACCCCAACTCTCCTTAACTCGGCAAACTTATTAAACATAAGTTCAATTGCTTTCTTTTCTCCTTTACCAAAACCTCCCCATGCAGCATTAATACTATCTGCTCTTTTGTCGGGATTGTCTCTATTCCACAATCTAATTGACTCCTGTTCTGCTAGAGTAATTAATTGATCGTATGTATCAATGACAACTGTTTTTAATTCTGCATAATCTTTAGTCTTGTTATCAATAATGTCTTCACAAATTTCCTCAAAATACTCCCAATCAGGAACATCTTCATAATTAATTCCTTCAATTGCGTCTGCACCTGCTTCGTGGAAACATTCTAAAAATAAGTATCCATCATCTCCTGCCAACTTTTCACATACTTCTTTAATAAGTGTAGTTTTTCCAACTTTTGATTCTCCAAGAAGGCATAAGTTATAAGCTAATGGATCTAGTTTAACATGATTCTTTTTTCCGTATTTTCCCATTCAATAATCTCCTTATATTCATGTTGTATGCTACTGCCATATTTCAGACAGTAGCAAGTTAATAGTTTTGTGTATATTATTATTTTTTATAGATTATCCAACCAAGAATTATCTTCTTCTGTAGAAGTTTCTTCAACATTTTCTGCATCGTCTTCATTGTTATCATCTTGATCTTCTTCTGCTTCTTCTTCCTCGCCAAACTCAATCATAAAATCAAGAATTAAATCTTCTTCTGCATATTTCTCTTCTGTTTTTTGTACAACAGGAACTTCCTTGCCTTCTTCGCCAACCATCTTGAATACAGGTTTTCTAAGAATCATTCGTCTTTCTTTGCCACCACCTACAGTACATTTTGCAAGTGCTTCTTCAAGTGTGTATGCTCCAATTTCAATCAAATCCTTAATATCCTGTGGCAAATCATCTTCTGTCGCAGTTACCACAGCACCACCCTCAACGAAATCTCCTTCGAATGTAATCTCTGTAACACCTTTTTTTACTTTGAATAATTTAGCTACGACTTTTTCAACAAGTTCTCTTTTTGTTAAGTCAACTTCATATTCAAATAATCTAGTGATAGGAATAAACTGTTTTACTTCCTTGCCTTTGTAATCTTTAACATACTCAAGAACCTTTGCATATACAGGTAATACACCTTTATCTTTGTCTGGTTTGTCAAGACTATCTTTTGTTAATAGAAGAGTTTGTG
Organism: Anaerocolumna sp.; assembly: GCA_029256035.1. Taxonomy (GTDB): domain Bacteria; phylum Bacillota; class Clostridia; order Lachnospirales; family Lachnospiraceae; genus Anaerocolumna. The sequence goes on from JAQSYR010000001.1 coordinate 49,129, forward strand.
TAAATTTAGCACGATACTTACTTGAATCTTCTGCTCCTGAAAGTACAATACTTGTAATTTCTTTCTTAACAGTTACATTATCGTTATATAACTGATATTTTAAATTACCTTTAACATTTAACACTGTTCCTTCTTGTAGGTTTTCTTTTATATATGCAATTGCATCATATGGAGATAAGAATTTCTTGTAGAATGTTTTATCTTTCTTATCTTTTTCAAGTCCTACAGTTAAGAAACACATTTCTCCGATTTCAGATAACACACTTTCATCAAAACGATCATCCCAATCAATAGTAAATCTGTTATCAAAATCATCTTTTCCATCTTCTTTTTTTCCATGCACATATAGAATATTGTCTCTCTCAGAACCATATCCCCCCATCAACTCTGTGTAAACTACACCATGTTTTTCTCCACAGTCAACACCGAGATTCAATACATTGTAAACCCAATCAGACTTTTCTGATTTTTCATCAATCTTAAATGTAAAATCATTAACTTTTGCTTCTCCGATTAATGCGAAATTTGCTGTCCAATTTTTCTTTTCTAATTTCTTGCGTTCATACTTTGCCATATTTTATTTCTCCTTATTATGTATTATAATTTTTAATAGTTGCCTTGTTTATTATTATCTATTTATGTGGTTATAAATACCGAATAAAACCCCGAATTGATGTGCTTTTATCGTCTATATATTGTTGTTGATTACTTGCAATACACCATATGTTGTCTATTATTATTTGTAATTAGGTGGACTGTTAATCCTAAACATATCATCTCTCTCCTTAATTAGAACTTAAAAAATTTGTCATCGAATTTATCAAAATTCTTTGTAGCTTTCTTAAATATTGATACTTGAAATACAAAAATCAAAACATACAACACCACTGCAATAATCTCCGGTAATAATACTAAAAACCATGACCAAGAAATAACACCTAATAACTTACAGATCACAAAAATAATTGTTAGCACTTCACAAATGCCCATCTTAATTCCTCCAAATTTTATTTACATAACTTAGATATCATGTTACAAATCCTATCAGTTCTTTTACCATGCTTATTGATATATCTCGCAAGCCTTTTAGCTTCTTTATTTTGCTTAATATCAGAAGCAGAACATTCTAATTTAAATGCATCTACTAAGTTTGATTGTGATTGATTTAATTGACTCTTAACTATGTATTCTACCATTTGATTTTATTGCTCCTATTCTTCCTTCCACCAACTGATTTACCAGCTATTGCAATAATAATTAATACAATTGCTACTAAAGCTAATTCAATCCAAAGCGGAATAAATACAGTTAACCATGACCATTTAATAACTCCACATAACTTTAAAACAATAAATACTATCTGCAATACTCCCAATACTCCCATTCCACTACTACTTTTTGAACTACTATTACTCATTTATTTCACCTCCTATGATTTATATTATTTACAATAAAATACAACTTTTATCAAAACTTAAACATACTCTCAAAATATCTTGGGTTAGGTGCATCAACAACCATTCTTGAACCTTCATATTGTTTGAGAAAGTTTAAAATCTGCCTATAGTCTGCACCATGTAAATCAATAAATTTGACAAGATTATAATTTCCTTCTATACAAACTACCGCCCAACTTCTATTATTTTCATATGGAATTACATCTGCTCCTACCGAAACTACATTTCTGATTGTATTATGTAATATATCTATTGATTCTTTATTATTTTTAACATTTGCATCTATTTGCCTTATAGACTGAAATAAATTATCGCATCCACTATTTAAATGAAGTATTTCTTTATCTAATTCTCTTTTGACGTTTTTAGTTTCTTCAATACAATTTTTTTCTACCTCGTCTATCAATAGAAACTTTATTAGTTTATGCCTAATTTTATCCTTTAATTTCATTTGTCTCACCTCCTAAATCCCAATAAAAAGCATCATTGGTCTGCTTATCTAATATATTCCCATTGTAGCTTTGTTCCGTCAGGCAATTTTCCAGCTGACTTTATTTTTTTATTACAACATTCACCTATGCCAGATGAAGATTTTAATCCATAATATTTTGACGCTTCTATTATTGAATTAAATTTTTTATTTGTTGTTGTGCATATAACTTTTTTACGATTATTATCCCAAATTTTTATGTGATTTTTATTTGTGACTTCTTCAGGATTATATTTGCACCAACCAAATTTTGTACCTTTAATCAAATATACTCTCACAGTGCTTTGATGAATACCTACCATATCTGAAATATCTGCCGTCGATAATAATGTGTTTTTACTGTAAATATTACATACTATTTTAACCAAACTTTTTGTTGCCATTTCATCACATTGTTTCCAATTAACACTTGATAAATCTAGGATATTATTAATTCTACTATTTAAAATATTATTTTTTATGTATTCTAAATCACTTTGTATACAATCAACTCTGATTATATCAATTTTATGTTCATTGGCTAAGCTATTTTTTAAATTATCTATTTCTATGCTTTCTTGTAATGTAATCTCTGAATTAGGTAATATTTTATTACCATGACCTATAGCACCATCCATTTCAATAATATATTCTTTATTATCTAATGTTTTTAAGTATAAATCATAAAATTTACCCATCGCCCATTCTGGACTATATTCTCTTACATAAGAATAAAATTGATTTTTGCATTGTTCTATAACATAATAAATTAATTTATTTGGATATGATATACCATCTCTACAGATGCATCCTATTGAATGATTTTCATAAATCGAATATATTTGTATACTATTTTGTTTTACTCTTCCACAATCAGGACAAATAGGATATATTCTTTGCTGTGATCGACGTGTATATAACTTCGCTTCATCATAACCACATTTGAAATATGGAATCATCCATGGAGCAGTAGTTGGGATGTCATTAATTCCTTCAACAACAGTCTTGCCATCGCAACATGAACATCCTTTTCCTGATAATAAACGATTTTCTTCAATCCATCCATTATCCCAACCACATACATTGCACTTATATCTATACCATTTCCATTTCCGTTCTTTACTATCTCGGCGATATTCTTGATCTAATATAGTTAAATTACGCTTGTTATCTTTGATTTTTGTACTAATTTCAAGCTTAAACCATTTAGATTGTTTTCCAATAACATTTGCTAAATAAGCGTTTTTTAAACTATTACATTTTATTAGTTTTATTTTATCTTTGTATTTTACTATTAAAGTTTGCTTATCTTTGTTATACTTAATAATTTTAATTATTCCTATTATATCGTCATATATAAAATTAATTTCATATCCCAAACAATGAGTCCAATCTATTCCCTTATAATTTACAGGTAAATCATCTAAGAACGTTTTTCTCAATCACAAACATCCTCATCTATACCTAGTGATGACTCTTGCATAACAGTCAATGCCCAAATTTCTTCTTTCTGTGCTCCATAAGGAATAATCTGTAATTTTGTTTTCTCACCTTTGCCAGAAATCTTAGTTAATGTACCACTAATTACTTCACCTGTTTCTGCTACGAATTTAATCTTCATACCTTCATCAATTCTTAAAGAACCTTCTGCATCTTCAATATACATTGATTTGAATGGATTTGTTACTGTAATAATCATAATATGTATTCTCCTTTTCTTTTATATGTTTATTATTATTTATATTTAATGTTTTATTAACTGATTCATTTCTCCTATTACTTTGATACATGCATTAAAATATTCTTCAAATACTGCTCGTCTTATTTCTGAACTAATAATTTCAATGCTATCCAATTTCTTCTCATAATCAAGTTTAATTAAGTGAGTATATTTTTTGTTTGGTTCAAATACTACAGGATTAATACCATTTGTATCTGAAATTGGATTCTTAATTATCTCTTCGTCTATCATCTTTTCAATTTGTTTATATGTAGGTAATCTGCTCCTTGTTATATCTCTCACCACCTTCCAAAACTAACCAATCGCTTGCTACTTGTTTATTGTATATTATTATTTATATATTGTCAATACTTGTTTGATATTATTTGTATTTAATTTGAAAATTAGTAAACTTTATCTTATTCCTGTATATTTATTTTTTGCTGCAAACTTATTACAAGAAATAGAAACTTTTATTTTATCCTCTATACTATTAACAATTTTAAAGATATCTTCAGTCGATTTGATTATATCTTCTTTTATATTACAAACGTCAGATTTGATACAATTGTCACATGTCTTATCGTCTGAATTAACATCAAAAACTGAACCATTTGAAGGTGGTACACATCCTGATACTTTATTTGTTGGTTGATAACCATTTTGTTTCTCAGTACACATTTTAATTACTCCTTTCCAAAGTCGATAAAAGGCTCAATTTATAATGATTTAAGTTCATTATTTAATGCTTTAATATCTTCTTCAATCTGTATTTTTCTAATATCTTTTTCCGAAAGTCTCTCTGAAATTAAAATTCTTAAATTTTCTTGACTTATAAATATATCGTTTTGAATTTCGATATCCTTTTTAGCTTTTTCACAATTACACTTACAATTAAGCATTTCTTTGCCGCAATAAGAGCAAAATAACCTACCACCTGCTGTAAAAGATGACGACATCATGGCAACTCCTCCTTTCCAATAAGAACATCAATCACTTGTTTTGTTGTCTAATATTATTTATTACTCTTCATCATCGTCATCATCCAAGTCAAATGAATCATCTTCCTCTACAATAATATGTCCACAAAAACTTGATTGTTCTGAATCTACTTCAAACTCTGAACAAAGTATTTCCCATGATTCTTCACTGAAATCATCTTTACTAAAGAATACACATTTATCATTTTCCATTATAATAACTCTCCTTTCTTAATCGAATATCGAATTTATTCTATTTTTACAAAACAACTATCTTACCATAACTTTCTTCTTTTACTTCTATATCGTGCTCATTTAAATCTCTTGTACCATGATAACATCCACCGCCATCAGCATATTGAATTTCTACTTCGCAGTTTTCAATACCTCGTTCTTGAGCATAAACATATAAATCTTTAATGGTCATATATCTTCCTTTCCAAAAGCAAATAAGTTTTCTATTTCATTGCCAGTTTTTCATCTCTAACTATGTTAAACATATCTTCAATATTATCTAGTAACCCATATCTTTTTTCTGCCACTGAACATCTAGCAAAATTCTGATTAACAAGATCAACATACATGGTGTACATGCCGTCATCTCCCATATAAAACTCATTCCAATCTTTCTCGCTCATCAATCTTTTTACATTAAGTTGCTCAATCGCTAGATTATCGAAACTAACTACTTTAAACTGCTTTGTGATTTCTGCTAGATTTTTATATAGCCATTCCTGTTTTGTTGTAATATCGTCCTGTCTTACTTCATACCAACTAATACCTCTTCTAAAGTGTTTGTATCCAAGAATAAGCATTTTTAAATCATTGTCTTTTAAAACTTCAATATCAGAAGGTTTCAAAACTCCATTAATAACATGAATTACAGCATTATCATATTGCTTAATCAACTCTACAAATCCTTTTGAAGCATCTACAAGAGACACACCTAGTCCATAAATCAACTTTTCATTAACCAACTTCTTAATTAATTCTTGACTAGTTTCAAAATGAACTTGATTAACTGTAATGTTTGCAATAATCTTCTTCACTTTTAGCTTCTCTAAGAAAGGAATTAAGTCTGGATGAGATAATGGATTACCACCACCTATTGCCATTTCAGTATATGGGTGCAAAGTATTAATAAATATTTGATTAAGAATATCTCCATGTTTTCCATCAATCTTACTATCTTCATGACAGAAGATGCATCCCATATCACATTGATTTGTTATCTTTACATCCATATTCTCAGGGAATGCAGCGATAAACTCATTTTCATTTGTTTCTCTTACCTTTGTTCCATCACTAAATATCTTTACTTTATAATTACCGTTTATGTACATTCCCAATTGTCTCATATTATTCTCTCCTCTTAACCCTGATATCCGTATTCACCAAAAGCAATTACTTCTTCTCCTGATGGTGTGATGTATGTTTCTTCGTACCATTCTAATTCGTCATTTTCATAATCAGAATCTACAAACTCATTTTCTCTAAGTATTTCATCTACCGCATCGTTGTCGTCCCAATTAGTATCATTAGAACAATACTTATCATGTTTCATAAACTCAATGGCTTCAGCTCTTGTATAAAAATTATTCTTTTGTGGTTTATATCCTTCTTCAAATGACCATCCGCTTCCTTTAAATAAAAGAATCTCACCTTTTACCCATCTATCATAATCGGATTTTAAACACATTGTAATTGAATGAGTACTACTACTATTTGTTTCAAAAACTCCACGTCTAATCTGTTTCATATTATTTATCCTCCTAATTTCCTTTATAATATTCTACATGTTCATAGTCAACGTTAATATCTACATCTTCGTCATCATTATCATTTCCTGTTAAAACAAAGCTTTCTTCTGAAAATAAATATCTAAGCAACTTAACTTCATCGCCACAAATATCATTAATAATTTCTGGTAAATCTTCTGTATGGTCAATACTTGCGTTATCAATCCATGTGCCATATGTTCCTGTATAATATCTTGGTTCATCAAACGAATACTCAACTCCATTTTTATCTAAGTATTCTTTAATCTTTTCTAATAGTTTTGTTCTTTCACAACACATAATTGCTGTATATAGATACTCTGCTTTAGATGAGCTATCATGATAATTTTCACATTCCAATCCAAATTCACCTAATCTAAAGTGGATTGATTTAGGAATATTTAATAACTTATCTCTACTGGTAATACAAATACTATGTGTGCTGCTTGAATTTGTTTCAAATACATTTCTTCTTATTTGTCTCATATTATCTCCTTTTCTTATTAAATATCATAATAAAATGTCACATTTATTCTGACTCTTCCGCACTATCGAAAAAGTTATCAAACGGTTCTAGATCTCCATTTAAATGCCAGTTAGCGACATCTAAACCTGTACCATATAATTCGCAAAAGTAATCATAGAATTTTTGCAAATGTTCAATTCGTCCTTGTAGTTCTTCCACTTCATCAGGCATTAAATTTGTATCTTCATATGCTGCCAACTTGCCTAATACCATTTGTAATAATTCATATACGCTATAATCTTCTGTGTCAACTTTCTTATTATCAAATCCACTTGTCGTAATCTTAGTTAATCTTTCCATATTATTTCTCCTCTCCTAGCCGTTTCATCATTTCTTCATATTTCTTTTCAAAATATTCTTTCTTTTCTAATTCACTCATAACAGAAATTCTTGCTCGTTCTTCTAATACTTCTTTATTTCGTTGTTCTATCTTGTTTATTCTATCTTCCACATATTTATAATAGCCATCCATATAAAAACATCCATCTTTGTTATAACCAGTGATAACCTCTTTAATATAATCAAGTAAACCAGAATCCTTTTCTACTTCTTCCTTTGTAAAATGGATTCCTGCTGATAGATAATTTCCACATTCACACTTCATATGATAAAGAGGGTGTCCGTAACCATCTCTGATGTTTACTACATGTGGAATGTCTGAATTCATTTTAAAATTAATATCTAACTTCTTGCATTTTGGACAATAAAATATCGTAAAATCACCTCATTTCTTCTAATCAAATCAAAATTATATTTGGTTGGCTTTTTCATTACTGAAAATTTCTCGTCAAATTACAACGGACTACTTAGGACTCCAACCTAGCCATCTACTACTTTAGATTACTCTATCCGTAGATACTTAAAACTTGTATGATATTCTTGTTTAATGTCTTCATTGAAATTAAGAATGTTTATTGCTCCTACCAAATCTCTGTGCTGATGATAACCACACCTATAATCATAGTTACGAGAATTTGGCTTGTGACGCTTTCCACAATGAGGACAGGTCTGAGAACTATATGCTTCACTTACTTTTATCATTTCTATTCCATATCGTTCCAATTTGTTTCGTAGCTGTAAAGTGAGTTCTCCATAGTTCCATTCGTTTAATTTCTGACCAACCATTTTACCAATCTTTTCAGATGAATTTCGAGTGCAGTTGTCTAAATCACCATAGTAAACTTTAGAAATATTATTCTCTAAGCAGTAATCGAGATATAATTTTGATATCTTATGAACACAGTCAAATATCTGCCTTTCTGTCTTATACTTTAAATTCCATAATGCATTTCTATATGTCTTATATTGTTTACTATGCTTTTTACATTTCGACATTTTACTTCTTAATTTACCTTGTTCTTTATCTCTTAACCTCTTGATACTTCTTAATTTTCTTCCAGTAATAATTATTGCATGTCCATTATTATCTATAGATGTAATGCTATGTATTTCTCCAAGATCAATAGCCGCTGAATTATTGGATTGAATTAATTGTTGTATATCTTCTTCCTTATATTTAATTACTAAATATAATCCATTACGATATACCAATTCAATCTCTTTAATATCTTGTGGAATGTTTTTTGTATAACATTTGACAGGTGGATTGTTTATTTTCTTACCATTTTCATCATGCGATATTGGTCTTGATAATTTTATCAATCCTTTCTCAAAATCATATTTAATACTTTGATAATCCCAACCTGTATTAAAATACTTCTTTTTCTTATAAGGTAATTTTACTTTATTGCTTGTATCATGCTTTGCTTTAATTGACCTAAACATTGAATCTCTTGCAAACATATACTTTCTATAAACATAGTAAATTCCTTTTGCGTGAAGATTGTTATAACACTTAACTGCTGTTTGTATAGTTCTCATATCCATATATTTTTTATTATTTGTATAATATTCTTTATCAATCTTCACGCAATAATTCCAAACTTCGGCTGACAATTTGTTCAGTCTCAATAAATAATGATAATCAGTTTTGCTACACTTAACTGGTATTATTTTTGTTTTATATATTATCTGTCACATCCCTTCTATTTCACGATAAAATTCGTCCTTTATAGTAAATTGTTTTTATTAAATTCATCGCAAGCCCTTTGAGCTTCTTCTTCGGATGCAAATAATTCTTCTTCACGCCACACAGTTCCACTTCCTACTCCTGTTTTGTCGATCATATATTTTGTTCCACTTGTATTTTTATATTGACTATCATACTGTTCTACACATATTTTGCCTATTTTACCAGTTTTGCAGATTGTCATTTCTTTACCTAATTTCTTATATTGTTTGTCTCCAAAACATTGAGGGCAAATGTATTCTACATCTTTCCCTTTTACGATGACAAACCCTGTGCTATCACATAAATCACATTCCACTGGTTCATATGTACTTTTATCATTAATAACTGTACCCCATACTTGCTGTCCTAACTCAAATTTACTTTCAAATTTCATTTATTTCTCCTTTCATTTTCCTATCAAAGTATAGTTTCATCGTAATTAATCCGAATATTTTGCTACATAATTCTCATAATAGTCATTTACGTATTCGTTCCAATCATCATCATTGTAGTTATTTTCGTCCTCATAATAGTCATCTACATCATGGTTATCTAAAACATTTTCACAATTATTATCTGATCGTTTTAAAAGTCTATCTTTAAAATCACTACTCATAAATCCTCCTTATAAGTCTACTTTATTTAAATTATTATTGTGTCTACACTCCCATAATTCGCATAATTGTAAACCTAGCATTTTCATCTATATCTTTCCACATTTTATCCAAAAGAAAATCTCTATCTCTTTTAGTAAAACGTATTTTTATATCACTACAAGCCATTGCTTTTTCACATCTCTTTATAAGGCTTTGAGCAACAATATTATTTATATCACTTTCATCTTGATTACATATCATAATAATATTTATCAGGTCTTCACTGTAATAATATTTCATACTATCTACCTCTATAAGTTTATTTTAATTCTCTATAAGCGATACAACTACTCATACGATTCCCTTTAGCCATCCCATTTGTCGCTTGAAAATAATCTGAACCAAAACTATTATGAACATAAATTGCATTACATCTACATGGTTGCCCATCCATATCCTCATACATTAATTCAACTTCTTTATTCCATACTAAAGGTGATACATTTGGTTCAATAATCCCTAACTTATTCCAGTTTCTTAACTCAATTTCTTCTCTACATCTTTTCTTATTTTCTTCTGTCATATTTACCCCTTTCTCAAAACCGATTCAAAGAATGATCTTATAGTATTATTCATCATGTTTTAGTAAGAAAAGTGGATCAACTGCCTTAAAACTCTGTTTTCCATCTTTACTTCTAAACACGATACCTTCTCTTAATGTTGGATATAATTTACTTTCTCCATGTGCATATGCTAATATTTCTTTTACACTATCAGGTAAGATATAATGTTCATCAATTATAGGTACAAATTTCAATCCATTCTGTTCAGCCCATTCTTTTGCTTCTACAGAGCCTAATCTTCCATTTGGAGTTAATACATTGAACACATATAAATCTGGCGCAGTAACCTTGTATTTATTTCCTTGTACATTAGCAGCTATACATTCACCTTGAATAGCCATAAACTCATTATCACCAATATTATTTAATAACACTTGTTTAATATTATACTTCTTAGCTACAGTCCAATATGAAGAACTATCTTCATTCCAGATTCTAAGATTTCTAGAGCATACTCCAAACTCATATGTAGTCTTTTTAAATATTCGTTTACATTTTTCTTTTCTTAAAAAGAACGTTCCTGATTGACCATCAACCTTTTCTGTTGCTGTCCATTCGTTTTTGTTTTGTAAATAAAATGGTGCATTCTGAATTCTAGTTTCATCTGTTTTACTAATAAATTCTGGAAATCCTTTAGCTTGTTTCTTTGGTAATACCAACTTTCTAAACCAATTAAATTTCATTAAGAAATTAGGATATTTCTTTTTACTATCTGATGATGCTGGTGCATTTCTTTCAATGTCCATTGTTTCTTCATACTGTTTAATTCCCAAAATCTCAGTAACATCTTGATCTAATTCATAATCACCTTCTGGCAAAATACTTAATGGGAAACAAATACCCTGACTGATTACTCCTGCCATCTTCATAGTTTTAATTCTAAACTTTTTACTTCTTAGAAATTCAAATTGTTCAGTCTCTGGCATTACACTATCAATTTCTATGTAACAGCATTTATCACCAATATTAAATTCCCCTTTTTTTACTATGCATTGCCAACCAGAAACCCCTACTAATTCAATTTTATCCCTATCTTTAATAGGACTTAACCATTCAATTTTTTCAATATGCGCTAATTTTCTCATCATTATATATACCATCTCTTTCTAAATATTCTATTGCATTTTTCATAACTAAAGTATTATCCTTAAACATACCAAGTGCAGAATTACAATTCTTACATATGATTCCGCGTATAATTTGTGTTTCATGGTTATGATCGATACATGGTCTTTTTGAATTATCTTCTTTATCAAATAAGACATTACACAAGCAACATTTGTTATTTTGTTTATCTAATAAATCTTTATATTGTTCAAGTGAAATATTATATCTACTTTTTAAAGAATACCTATCTATACCAAATTCTTATATATCTTTTTCTCTTTGTAATCTTTGATTATTAATAGTTCTTTTATAAATTTTATCTTTGTTTTCCTGAAAATATTTTGCTTTATATTCCTTAATGCGTTTCTTTTGTTCTTCGGCATTTACTCTTTTTATACACCCACATGATTTACTTCTTTCAAGAATTAAAGCCTTTCCTTCTACTTGCTTTCTTTCTCCACAAATACAGTTGCACATGTAAACATCAGAACCGTTCTTGTCTTTGTAACATTCTGAATCAACAGTCCAATTATTGTATTTATCACCAATTTTTAAACCACTATATTTACCCATTACATCCACATTCCTTCAATTGGCATCATATCACTTACTACTTTAACACTTGCTAATTTCCTCATTATTCTCTCCTTTCAAATTCCAAATGAAATGCGCTTTTGATTACCTTTTCAGTAGTAAATAAACCGACATATCTTTTGATAATCCCTCTTCTTGAAATGCTTTTACTTTATTAATCAATTCGTCGAATCTAGTATAATCATATGATGGCTCATAAATATAAAATGGATTTCTTACAGGCTTTGAAATATATTGGTTTGGATAATATATGTTACTATAAGAATTTGCCTCTATGTATCTTCTCTTATTTTCAGACTCTATTTCTTCGATTTTCTTATTTATATCATCATATAAGATATTAGAAAATGTTTCTCCATAACCAGCATCTGACATAATACTCATAAAATACTTTCTGTAAAATTTCTTAATACCAATTTCACTTAGTTCATTCCATTCATTTTTGTTATGTACAAATGAATATTTTTTAATAATAAATTTTTCTAATTCTTTATATCCTAATTCTTCTGTAAAAATAATTTCTTTGGCAGTGAATTTATTGTCGCCCGACTCCCATTTATCTTTAATTACTAGACATTTTACCTTGAAAAATCTATTACCATTATCTAATGAATAGTATCCAAAAACATTACTTAATTCTTTACAGAAGTGAAACCCTGATTCACATAATTCAATTTTACCTTCGTGTTCATACGTCTTATTTAACTCATATTGCATATCACGGCACTTCATGTCTTTATCTGTACCTTTATAACCTTCTACCCAAATCCATTCTTCTTCTGTTTTGTCAGTTTTTTCTTCATTTCCTTCTAATGTGTTATTTTCATTTGTATTAATTTCATATTCATTATGTGTTGTATCTTCTTTCTTTTTAAAAAACATATTATTCTCCTCTCTTTATAACCAAACAACCATTTGTTGTGCTTATTTATCTTTCAATAAACCACTTTTTACTAAATTTTGCCTAATTACTTCCATTACCATACTTTCAAGATTTTCTTTAATACCTGCACCATCATAAATAGTATCTAATTCTTTTTCTATATATTCAGCTAAAATTTCAGTAAAATCTAAATCATTAATTGCCTTCTTAATCTTTTTATTAATTAATTCTTTGTGTTCATCTGTTAAAATACTTTCCACAACATTCTCCTTTTATAATCATTTTAATAGTTTATTATTATCTTCTATCTTTAGCATCTCATACTTACATATTCATCCCATTCGTACATTTTCTTTAATCTGTTACCAACTCCATAAAACTTATCGTTCTTATATGTATTTTCTTCTTCATCTACCAATAAATCAATTAACTTCAAGTCTTCACTGTCACACTCTGGACAGGAACATTTATATGTCTCATGCTCTGTTTGCACCTTTCTTATTTTATTGCTATAAAATATTGTGTTACAAGACTGGCATTGGTACACTCCTTTCTGATTTGACGTTTTTATATTTCTCACCACCTGTCTATTTAGTTTTATATTTCGTTTATTATTATCTTCTTTATGTATTTATATATTAGATACTTGGTTAATATCTTATATGCCATGCTGACTATCTAATATTACCATATGTAATTCAGCTTGTCAATAGATGTTTATTATTATTTGTATTAAATGTATTCACCATATATGTGACCGCTTAGTACACCTTCTTTTTGTAAATATTTCATCCACTCTTCCACTTGTTCTCGAACGATTAAAGAAATTTCATGTCTATCATTACGCTCTAACATATATTGATAATCAAAAGGTTGGCAAAAGTCATTATCCAATACATCAATTCTAAGATCATCATGATTATCCTTTGTAATTGAAACACCAAAAGAAATTTCAAAATTTCTGTATCTCTTCTCATTTGGAAACTTAATCATCTTACAAAAATACCATCTTTCATTACAAAAGTCTGTGAATCCAAGTTTTCTCATCTTCTCTTCTGGTAGAATGTGTGCTTTAATATTAGCGTTTACACCATGTTCATTTAATTTAACTTCTGACATTATTTATTTTCCTTTCTAACTTCAAATTGAAGCCACATTTTATTCGCTATTTTATAAATAACAAACCAATATTTCTACTTCCATATCATTAAATACATCTTTAATAATTTCTTTTACTTTATCCCACTGTAATCTATCTAATCCACAGCCAATTTTAGGAATTGCAAGCTTAGTTACCATACCATCAAAGAATAACATTTCTTGTTTCATAGATTCCAAAGATTGTCTTAATGTTTCATATGTAGGTTTATTCCAGTACTTTTCTTTTGTAATCAAATTGAATACTCTATCCTTAGACAAACAATATCCATTTCCATTCCAATTATTAATCTTGTACTTTTTTATCAATTCATTTTTCATGTTATATCGTTTGTTAAACTCAACTACGATTCCTTTACCCATACCAAAATCAGCACTAATGCAATGAGCAAAATAGTAATCTTCTGGAACATTAAATAAATCTCTCTTTTCTTCTTTTAATACCATCTAAATTCTCCTTTCAAAAAGAACATCAATCATATAATTGGTTATGTTATTTATGTTCCCACATTTCATAATCTTCTTCTTGATCTAATTATGTACATATATCACAAGTGTGAGGATGTTGTTTGCCTTGATGTTTACACGTAGAACAATTAATAACTGTTAATTCAGCGTATACTTCATTATGCATTTTATAATTAGCACATTGTTCTTCTGCAGCGTACCATTCGCTTACGCCTTCCTCAAAGGTTTCGCATTTTCCTTCTTTACTAATCTCGATTCTTTCTTCATTTAAATTTCTCATACAATTGTCTTCCCAATAGAATTTACATCTATCATTCATACACATTACATTAATTGCCATTGTTTTTCTCCTTTCTAAAAAAAGATTACCAAATACCAGTTTGATGTTCTATGACAATAATTTAGGTAATTCTATTTTATCTCCAGTTTCTCTATGTATATAAATATCATGACCAAATTCAAAAACATCAAAACCAAACTTTTTGTTTTTTCCGTGTGTATAAAGTTTACTTTCTTCTTCTGTTAGTTTTTCAGATAACATTCCATTATTACTAATAGAACCATCACTATTGCCTACCCAATACTTACCTGTGGATTCAAATGTAACTATATATTCATCTTTGTTTATCTTTATTGTTTTATTCATAATATCCTTTCTAACTCCTCGTAAAAATTTAATTTTATTTGCCTTACTCTTGTTCTGGGAATATACCTAATACACTTCCATTATTTTTATCTCTTAACACAAATCCGTCAAGAGTATCGGTTAATTTTTCAAACCACAAATCCATACCTGCAAATTCTCTAATTAATCCATATTTTAATATTGAAACATTTAAATTGTTTTTCTTATCAATTATTTCTTCTAACTTATTTGCAATTCTATTTATTTCATCATCTGTTAATATTAATTCGGTTTTCATTATATCTCCTTTCCGTATCAATGTCTACTGTGATTTACAATTATTATTCATCGCATCGTCATAATTTTTACGTACATATCTTGTAATTTAATTCTCCATTCATCAATATTATTTTTACATATATCAGAGACTAGTTGTTTTGCTTCATCTGGCTCTAATAAACTGTTTTCATACTTTGATATTTTATTCATATATACGCCCATACCATGTCCATAAATTCATAGTCTTGATAAGTATGGTCTTTGCCTGTTAATCTGTCTATTGTAATCACTTCCTTTCTAATAAGACGATAAATTCTTGTATTGATTAACTTTTATAAATGTAGTGTAATTACTTATAGCTATCACAGATATCAGTTTCGTCTTTGTATTCACCGTTACACTTACATTCTATACAATACCCTCTTTCTGACTCACATACCTGCATTCCATTTCTGCAAGTGTTACAACATTTATCATCTTCAATATCAATATTGATTCTCATGTTATCTCTTCTTTCAAAACTATCACACATGCTTCCGTCGCACATATACAACTCTCCATCATGTTTTAGGAATTCAACGCCATATTCATTTATATATGTATTATTTAATTCCTCTTCGTCGACTTCAATTGTTTTAGTGGATTCGCAAAATCCATTCCAATCATTAACTCGTATACTCTTTTTCATATACTCTCCTTTCAAATGACAAGCAAATTACTCTTCTATCAACTATCAAATACTTTATTATAACTACTCTGATCACTTGGTAAAATTTCATTAATACCACACTCGACAGCCATTTCTTCAAATTCTTCTACAGTCTGTTTCTCAAAGAAATCATCAATTCTTTTTAATTCTTCTTCAATGGTACGTCCATTAACCATATATTATCTCCTTTCTAAACTGTTAATAAGCGTATTCATTTATCTGCTTTTTTACAATAACCAGTTAATCCAATAAATACAGGCTTAAAAGGATTCTTGTAACACTTATATCCACTCGTTATAATTGATTCGCCATTTATGTATTTTGAAAATATACAGTTATAACAACACCTTTTCTTTTTCATTTATATTCCTTTCTTATATTATAATATTAATCGTATTTGCTTTGATTATTTATCTTTTATTCCTAATAACTTCTTATAATGTTTAATATTATTTGTATATAATTTAATCTTTTCCTCATTACAATCTTCTTCTGCCTTAATTAACAACTTTTCATTATAAGCTAAAAATACCTTATAACTTCTCTCTTCTGTATCATCTAATATTTTATTCTTTTCACCCATCTCTTATCTCCGCCATTCATATATCCTCCTCATTTTTATTATTTGTTCTTCATGTGTATAATATTACCACACAAAATTCATAATGTCAACTATATGTTTATTATTATTTGTATTAAATTTAATAATAATAAAATTACAGGCAGCCATATTACAGACTGCCATGTGAACTATATATTATTTAACTACTTTACAGGAAAGATAAACGTTTGTCTGCCGTCTTTGAATATCAGCTTGTACAATTCTGGATTATAAGTAATAGTTATGATTTCAATAGATTCAGTTAAAAAGCATTTTATAATTTCATCATTAAAATCAATAAACATGATAACTCCGCTATCTATATCAACTTTTGATAATTCTATAGTATGCTGTTTTTCTACTCCTGATTTATCAATATCTACAATATTATATATATTCAAGCCTCGCTCATATGTATTAATTCCAATAATCTCTTCCAATTCAAATAATTTTTCTTCCATAATTCCCATAAATATAAATCCTCCCATAATTTAATTATTGCGTGATAGGAAGATTTGTATTATAATTAAATCATACCTATACACTATTTTAATTGGTATTTGTTAGAAGCACAGTCAGCCGACCAAAGTTTTCTGTGCTTCTTTTTTTATACTGTTTAGCAATTTCCGAACATTTGTTCTTTGTTCTTATATTATACTATATTGAAAATAATTTTTCAAGTTATTATATAAATTGTTTTATTTATTAGTGTTTGTTTTTATTTATATTTGTTTAAAATATTGGGTGGAATTCACCACCCTTTATTTCTACTCATATAATTCGATAATATCAACAATTTTAGCTCTAAATGCTCTATCTATCATATTTGAACCAAATTCATTGATATATTCTTGAAGTTTATCATTATACACGTATGATAACTTATTCCTTTTTTCAAATACTGCTTGACGTAAAGTTATACCTTCTGATTCAAATTTATTTTTAATAAAATTAACCATTCCATTAAAATAAATAGAACCACCATTAATAAATCTATTATTAAGATGTTTTTGTAGTTGTCTTAATCTTGTACCTAAAATCATTTTTGTTATTGGTCTATTTAACGAACGATTACCACAAGGTTTAAGAATGTAACAACTTTCGTCATATTTATATCTATCTGGATCTTTTGATCTATTAACACTTTCAATTCCATCTGGGCAATATACAAGTGATTTATCTGCTTCCTCTGCAAGTTCTATAAAAATGTCATCTACTTTAAGTATTTTACCGGAAATTAAATTAACAACCTTTCTTTTTTTATTAATATCATCTAATCTTAAATTTATTAAGTCGCTAAATTCAATACCACAAATTCCGCTGAACAATGCGTAAAAAATGTATTTATCAGTTATATCAATTTTTTCATTTTTATAAACATTATCTAAAAAATAATCAACTAAAAAATATTTATCTCTTATAATATCCAAAGTTACTATATCATCTATAATTGGTTTAGTTAAGTTATAATCGTATTGATTTATGATATTAGTATTATCCACTAATCCCTCAGATAAACACCAAGTATAATAATATGAAAATTGATTCACTATTAACCTTAAATAATTCTTAGATTTTGAATTATAACCTTTCAATAGGTTTATTACTTGAGAACGATTAAATAATGATAAATCACAATTCTCTTGTAATTCAATTTTTGCAGCACCTTCAAATAATCTTTTAACTACATCTTTTACACTTTCTTCAAATTTAAAGTCTGAGCTTTCTAAATATCTATTTTTTTGAAATTCGTTATACATTGGCATTTTTAATCACCTCGTTAATTATAGATTTTAATTTAGCATAATACGATGCGCTTGGTGCATTTCTAATCTTAAATTCTTCAAAGATACTATTAATATCGATTTTTCTATATATACTTTCAAAATCTATATTAGAATCTATTGAACTTTTTATCATCATCAAATATACAAAAAATTCAGTTTTGTTAAATGCAATATTATAATGATCTGTATTTTCGATTATATAATTTAAATTATCTTTCAAATGTTCAAAAATATCTACAGCTTGTTTTCTATCCTGAACCTCAAAAATATATTTTATAATTTTATATAAATAGACTCTCATATCTTTATCTATAGTACCTACTAGATGATATTTACTATTTGAATTTAATCTGTCAATTATAAAATTTTCTTGAGACTGTGTGTCTATTCTAGCTTTTTGTGGTTCTCTAAAATGAGTCTTCTGATCCATTTGATTAATAAAGTCATTACATCTATCAGTATCTAAAAACATTAATTTCAATTCACACGGAAAATTCCAATCAGGATTTTCATCTTTAACTTCACATTCAGCAATATAGTTATGAAATCCCTCAATTAAATCAATATGATTTTCTTTTGGTATAGTTAAAGTATTGCCTCTTATAATTACTGGCTCTTCGCATTTATCTGGATTAATATTAATAATACAAGGAACTGGGAAATATAATCCCTTAATCATAAGTTCCTTCATATTATTCACGGCTTTTCTATTGATGTCAAGTTTTTTTACTATCGTACCTTTTTGTGATTTTATTTCAATTAAATCTCGTTGAGTTTCTGGATTAAAACGAAGTTTATTATAGTTTCTCCAGCGAATTTTCTCATTTATATCGGTAAAAATATGAATTACTCTATATTGATCCATTGTTGTTTCGTGCCAATCTTTAATAACAATATCAAAATTATCTTCTTCTTCCGGAACAGGTTTTTCAAATTCTTCAATTTCAATATCTGTAAAATATGATGGTGCATATAAATCAGAAGAATCTAGTGTCATAAATCTTGATGCTGTAAGTGTGTGAATGGATTTCATTAATTTATACAACATATCATAAGTTAAGTTTTCTATAGGATATATGCCGTTTATAATGTCGATACTTAATCCATGTTTCACATTATAAGTGTTCGCCATAGTCTGTGAAATTTCTTTTATTACTATTTTAGGATATTCTGCTTTAATTTGGGCAATTTTCGTTTGCAACACTTCTCTTAATGCTTTATCGTCTTTCATATAATACTCATCCTCCCTATGATTCATACATATAACAATAATATAATACATAATCATCCATTTGTCAATATTTATATTTTAATTATGTTTAATATTATCTATTTTTAAGCATGAGCATATTGTCTAGGATTTCTTACAACAAATCTTACTGTTCTACTTGGATTTAACTGAATATCCATAGCATTCTCTATTTTTATCATATCTTCTTCAGATACATGACCAATCTTTTCTTTGATATACGCCTTACTAATTCCGTCAATACATTCGCATAAAGCAATTGATTCTTTCTGAAGTCCTTCTGTAGTTTTCAAAATTACATGAGTAGGTATATACTTTTTGTCCCTACTGGTCAATGGTATGTACTGTACTCTGCTGTTGTGTTTATTATTCATATCATTAGATATGATAATACAAGGTCTACAACCTATCTGTTTGTGTGGATCTAATTCATCGTTTTTAATATCAATATAAAAAATATCTCCTCTTTTAATAATCATAATAATCTCTCCTTTTCATTTTCATTCAACTAGAATTGTCAATATAACAGTTCATTTGATTAATCTCCTTCGTTTATTCATTTAAATTGTTTTAGTTTGATATTATTAATCGTTTGCACCATCCTTTCATTCATAATATATTATATACAATTAATAATTAGTTTATACTTAATGTATATTATTATTTTCTATAATAAAAAGATAGCACACACAAATAAACATGTCAATATGTTTTTTAACATGTTTATTATTATTTTTATTAACTTTTTAAAAATAGTATTATGTAATACTTATTTAATACTTATTCTTATAGCTTGTCCTGCTTTAGAAATGATAAAATAGTTATTTTATCTGCAATTATCTAATATATCTCTACACAAAACTATTAACTGTTCGTGATCTAATCCATATCTTAGCACCTGAGCTAACCTATCAGAATCGTAAGACTTTTTGAAACAATAATCTCTGATAATTTCTTCTTCTTTAGTTAACTCGTCTTCTGTTAGTGTTCTGTTCATATCAATCGTCTTCTTCCTTTTTAATATTAATTTTGTTCAAACAGTTTATCACAACTTTCTTCTTTGATTCCGCATCCATTTTAACTCCACATTGTTTTTTGTTTATACAGTTATAACAAATGCTTTTACATTTAATACTTCCATATTCAAATTCTGTTATTATAATTAGCTACCTACCTTTCTATAAGATAATCAAATCGTCAATCTATTAATAATTCACTATCTAACCATCTTTTAAATATACGTTGTGCTTTCTTATCTGCTTGAGGAATTTCGCCATCGTCAGTACCTTTTTCATAGTATCTTTGCATCATATTTTTTAAACATTCTTCTCTTGATATCTTCCCCATTAATAAATTTAAAAATAACTCTGTATTACATACATCTCCACATATATCTTCTGGATGACCATATTCTTCGAGAAGATATTCGACATCCTTTTTCATTTGGCTTAATGTCATAATTTGATCCTCCTTATCAATTATACATTTCATCGTATTAAATTATCTTCTTTTGTAAAAACAAACTTTACTTTACAATTAGGATAATGCTTTTCAAATTCATCCAAAGACGAATATTCAATCCATTCATAAATTTCTGTATCATTTGTTTCGTATTTGCTTTCATATCGTTTAAAACAAATAATTACTATTCCCATCTTATCACCATCTTTCCAAACCAAATGATTCATTTATTGTTATTCACATTATTTACTAAAAGCGAAAAGATTGCATCATTAATACTGTTTACCAATTGTTTATCATATCCATCTACACATTCTTTTTTGATATAAGCGTACTTTTCTTCCATTTCAAATTCTTTTAAAATTCGCAATATTATTGTATTAGTATATTTTTCTATTTGTGTATGAATAAAATTTTTTAATTCTGTTTGTGTTTTAATCTTATTATTCATAATTACAACTCCTTTTCTATTTAGCCACTTCAATCGTTTATTTTTCAGCTTTCTTTTAATATATTTTCTAAGTTTTCACCGCACCAAGGACAATATTTTGCATTATCTATGTAATGTGGACTGTACTCTTCTTGAAGAATTATCTTATTATCTTTTTGTTCCACATACCATCCTTCTTTTTTCATTTTATCACAACAATACACTTCTTTCATTTATTCTCCTTTCAACTACACATCAATTTCATGTTTTAAATGGTTAATCGTCCCAATCAAGTAGCTGCCTGCAATTAGGACAACTTTCCAAACAAATATTATCACTATAATATCCATCTCCATGATGCTCTGATAACCCTTCACCACATGTTGGACATGTTTTTGAAACCCAGTTACCATTATTTATTGGTTTCATAGCTATTGACTTTTTCATTTCTCTAACAGCTATTTCAATGGCTTGCAGTTCATCATTTTTTTTAGCGTTTATATTTCCCTGTATAATTTCTATTGCCTTTTTAATATCCAATTTATTTTCCCTTTCCAATCAATATCTAGTTCTATTTGAATATTCTATGTGCTGATTTACTATTGGACTTCCATTCATTACCACAGTTATTTTACAATGTAATGTTATGTATTCTCCATTTTTAGCAACAGCAGAAACGTTATTCCAGTCAATTGTTCTTCTATGAGTTATTAAATATGCTTTATAATATTTATCTCTACATTTAGAACAATAACACTTACTAAATCTAGTTGTTGATCCTCCCAATCCATTGCTCCTTTCTTGATGAAATCCTCGTTTTAAGTTGTCAACCCTTTAATTGCTGCCTGTGTCATACCAGATAATATTGATGTAGCTATTTCCTTAATGACATCAACCGTCATAGATAATCCGTTTTTAACAACGGTGTCTTTTGTCTTATTCCAAACAGTATCATTTCTAATGGTATCAATTAATTCGTGTCCGTCCCACGAAATACTTCCAACTCCAAATCCGATTAAATAATCGCCATCTGCATAACTTGCATCATAGTTTAATACATATCCAGCGTCATATAATAATTTACAATGGTATGCAACCTCTTTATCTGAATGACCATCAATTTCTAAATCATATACAGGTGTCCCATCACTTTGTTTCTCTAAATCAAATAATATTTTTCTTATCAAATCCATATCTCTCTTCATTATTTTCTCCATTCATAATCAAATTTAAGTTTCATCTGCATTTATCAATTACATTTTTAACATATTCTTGATCATAACTATCATTTCTACTCGCAAATCTGTGTGCATATTCTAAGGCTTTTACTAACTCATCATATTTTGGTATATTAATTTTTTCTTTATTGTCTCTTGTATCTTTGCTATATCTCATATATCCTGACTCTTTACAATTGAACTCAAATTCACCCTCACAAACATATCTGTTATTACATGTATCGCAGCTCTGTTCCATTTTATTTCCTCCTATTTTCAAATCAAAATCGTTTTTGGTTGTGTTTCTATAATTCAAAATCATTTTCTGCCCATGACACAAATTCATCCACTATATCGTTTCCAAGTTCAACCTCTTCTAGCGATATTCCATTCCCACATCTCAATACATCTTCATCTATTCCATTCTTTTCAAAATAATCATTTACATCTTCCATTAATTTATTTGCTTCTGAGTGCAGTCTAGCTGCTTTGTGCATTTTATATTGAATATCTTTTGATACTTTCATACTTACCTCCATTCCAAATCAAAGCTCTGATTTATTCATTTCAACCTATAATCATCATCATTCAAATAATATGTCATTCCATGTTCTTTTCTATATATCATTGATTCTCTCAGTCTCAACTTTTCTTGCTCTTCCGGTGTAGTATTATGTTCTCTATACCACCTGTCAGTTTTAGTTGTACAATTAGGATCGTCATCCATTTGTTTTATCTTTTGATTAACATTATGATTATCTAATCCACCCATCGATAATATACCTGCTATACTTCCTAATAAACCCATTTAATTAATCCTCCGTTTAATAGTTGTTAGTAGTCTGTTTATTTCATCAACTCTTCTGCTAAATCCATAATACTATTAACAATATCTAAATTGCTATCTATATCATTATTACTAGCGTTCTTTCTGCCTTCCTGATAAGCCATTGTTATTATGTCCCTTAAATCATTACTATCAAGTGATACAATAGGTTTGTTCTCTGTATTTTGAAACTGTTTGTCACCCATAATATACTCTGTAAAGAAATCACCCATATCGTCGTAATACTGATCTATTTTTTCCTTTGTTAATCCGATATATTTATTAGTAACAGATTCAGACGAATGATTATAAGTTGACTGTAATATTTGCATGGAATCTGTATCGTTTGGGTGGAGTTTTCTACTCCAATATCCATAAGTTTTTCTAGTGCTATGTGCTGCTATGTTGTATCCTATATTACAAGCTTTAGCAGCCTTTTTCAAATTAACCCAATAACCAGACTTTGAAAACACCTTTCCTTTACCAGTCCCAGATAGTTGCATAAATACAGGTTTCTCGTAATTCTCCATAGGTTCTACTTCAGTTTTCTCTATAAATAGTTTAATAGCTTCACGGCAAGCATTATTAATTCTAGGATTAGCAAATTTATCTGTTTTTTCTTCCTCAAATTCAAGTACATCACTTCTCATTCTGCCATTTGGAAAATAAAAATGTTTCCATGTGAGGTTTAAGGTATCACCCACTCGCCTAGCCATATTGATACCTAAGACAAATAATAAATAGCTGTGCCATGATTTATTGTCGATAAAATAATTCATCATGTTTTTAATGTCTTCTTGTGTCCTGAATGGATATACTTCAGACTTCTGACCTTTTTTCTTATTCCTAACGATAATCTTAGGTGTGCCATCTAGTCTCAATTTAATTTCTTTTACAGTATCTTCCTCTTTTTTTTCTATTATATTATCTTGTGGAAACATAATTATACTACACTCTATTTTTTCTTCCTGTTTAACCTGTGCTAATCCCATATTTATTCACCCTTTCTAATTATAACATTGCCAATAGAATAATGTCTATAAGCCGATTAACTTGCAACAACAAAACCTTTCTGCATCAAATCATTTTTGATTAATAATAGCACTTCGTCAATATTTCTAAAATTATTATCAATATAATTATCTGCACCAACTATTTTACAGCGTCGAGTTTCTTTATCTTCTTCGATTTTATATCCGGCAATAGTAGCCAATTGAAATTTTTTATGTTTCTCAATTTCCGATAATTTAATATAACTCATTTCAATCCCATCTCCCTTTTCCTTTTATCATAATCTGCTTTTCTCTTTGGATATAATACCTTGTTATCGTACTGCTCGTATACTAAACTACATATTAATATAAATATAAATATTGCCAGTCCAAACATTGTTATTTCCTCCTGTTTTAGTTTATTATTGTCTATAGATTTCCGAGTTCATCTGCTTTTACATAAATCAACTATACAATTTAATTTATTGAGTTGTTCTATTTCTTGGTTAAATAATCTAATATATCCATTTAAGCAATCATACATGGCTTCTGTTAAATTATTGCTAGTACCGTCTGTTTCATACTCTTTAACTAGTATAGACGCCCTATTAAATAATATAAGTCTATCTTCCATACTATTTTCCTTTCAATACATCATTTTATTCTACAATTTATCAACAATACTCTCAAGTCTATTTTGAATATTTGCCAATCTGCTAATTGCTTGCCAATTTTGGTTATTATCCACATCTGTAGATACCTCATATAAATCATCATATATTTGCTGTAATTGCTCTTTTATATCCATCTTTAATCACCCTCTCTAAGCCAAATAAGTAATCTATTCGCTTTTTAACACCACATACCATTGTTATATTGCCACTCACACTCTCTTAAATCTTCAAGTGGCGATTCTTCGTGTACAAACTCTCTTACGAAAGTATATGGCTGTTTATTTAATTCATCAATAAATTTATTTTCAACTTCTAACATAAACTCATTATTGAAGTCAACTTCTTCTTTCCATCTGTTCAACTCTGAAATCAATTCATCTTTACTTCCAGATGCGTTTACCATAGTGCTGCCACTAGGCATAACCAAACTATAAAATCCGTTAACTCCATTTAATTCAAATCCATTAACCTTACAAATTGTACTCATATTATTCACCTGTTTAACCTTTCTGCTTATGTTTATTATAATTATTATATGTACTGGCTGACTATTTACAAATCAACCACACTAACATTTCCTTGCTAACCTTATCTACTGCACCATTTACATCATTGCTCACAAGATAAATCATCATTGACCTTAAATGAGCCGTTACATTGTTTACCATTGATTCTGTTTTCTTTCTACTTGCAAACTCTAATATCTGCTCTTTATTTATTGTTATAAAATCCTGTTCACTTAACTCTTCCATGAAGTTACCGCAGCTAGACTTGTAATTAGCTACACTTCGTTCTGGCAAAGAAGAAAGAAATTCATCATAGTATATTTGGTTATCTGCATTAAGGTTGAATGTCTTAATCTTTCTTTGCATAACTTCGTCTGGTGTCTGATAATCAAAGTGCATGATATGTGAGTGATTAAGTCCTAACTCAATAATCTTATCTTTGATATTTAACTTTACGCTTCCCACATTTGGATTGAAGCCTAACTCTGACATGATCTTTGGAAATGAATTGTTGCTTGCTACTGCTTTGATAAACTCTTCTTTATTAACTTCTGTACGACCGATTTTTACTGTTTCCATAATCAAATCCCCCTTTTTTACTTCCAAATAAATTTTCCTTTTGACATTTCTTTCAACTGTTTAATTGCTGAATCAATTTTTTTCTTTGCTACTATCGGTAACATATTGTCAATTAATTTTGAAATCTCATCATCAAATGAATCATCATCGTTTGAGAGGTTTTCAATTGCTTTGTTAATGTCGCTGATGTAAATATCAAGATTTTCAACCAAGTAATCAATACATTTATCAATTCCAATTTGCATATCAAGTATATCTACATATTCACCACCATCATTATATCTAATATATTCGGATATCGTGATAGACCTTTCTTTTACAATTTCCAATTCTACATTAAATAATAAAGCTAATTCTTTCGCATTTTCAACTTTGTACACGATGTGTTCACCTGACATATAGAATAATCCTTTGTTTACATTCTCTTCAAGTATTTTATCTACCTTATCATAATCTTCATACTCGTCATATACAGCCTCTATAAATAGCAACTTATATTTTTCTTGTGTTTCTTTAGCCTTGCTTGCAAATTGTTCAATTTGTTCATCCGTATAATATCTTTGATTTTTAGGATTTCTTAGAGCAACAAATACCCCTTCGTTATCCCATCTTTGCAATGTCTTAACTGATACCCCTAATCTCTTTGCTACTTCTCCTACTTTTAAATTCATATCATTGACCTCCTTGATTTAATTGATTTAATTGATTTACCTTATGTATACATATTATCACATGTGTCTATGGATGTCAATGCTTTTTATAAAGAATTTAAAATTTATTTTTATGTACATTATTATCTGCAAAACCACTTAAAAGAATTGTTTCATGCATACTTTCTTCGTTTCTTACTTTCCTTATAAACACCATAGATAAAAGACACTTCTCTATTATATTGATCGTCTGTCCATCCTTCTATTTCTTCATTTGTTAAAATACAATCTTTATAAATAAGTTTTGTCCATGCTTTTATAAACTGCCTCCATGTTATTTTAATAGTACATCCATAAATTGTATCACATGCTTTCTTATCTAAATCTTCCTTCTTAAATTCCATATGCCTTCTATCCTTTCTATTTTGCCATTCTAGGCGATTAATTGGTCATTGGCTACTTGGTTCAATCCATCCTGTAGCTTTGCGCCTACGACCTTATACAATGTTTTGTATAGTCGTCAGGATGGAAATATTACATTGCAACTTTAAACTCTTCAATTCCATAAATATCAGCAAGGTTATCAATTGCATCTTCCAAACTATCACATTGATAATTATCCCAATTTTCTAGTCCATTAAAATCGTCTATCATTAATACAGCTTCAAATAACATTCTTTCAGATGTCTCATTGATAAAATTATGCATATCGATTTTTGTATACTGTCTAGGAGTTTCTTTATTGAATGTCTCACCAACTTTTTCAATTACATCCCAGTTATCAATCTTATTTCTTTCAATTAGGTACACTACTTCTTCTTCGTCATACTCATCATTCAGATCTTTATTAATTCTCGCAACCCAAAAATCTTTTGTATCACTGCAAATATATACTCCTGACAGATTATCCATACAATCTGAATAACAATCTAATTTACCGTCTTTAATCATTTTCTTTACTAAATTTGTTACATTATAATACTTTGCAAATTTTACTGACATAATTATTTCTCCTTTCAAAAACCCAATAAAGTGTTCAATTGTTGTGCTTATTACCTAGTCTTTTTATTATACTCTTCTTCACTTGGATAACTTTCAACCAGTTTTTCATCAAAATCATAATTATATTTTTCTTTCAACTCTCTTATTAATTCTAGTTTCAAATCAAATAAATCGTCAGATAAACTCCCACAACTATAACTTGTATTTCTAAATAATACACAAGCTTGCTTTAGTGCCATAACTTGATTTATTCGTTTATATAACTCGTTATTCTCTTCTACAAAATTATCTCTTTCATCTTCTGTTATATTTTCGTTTTTAGCATATAAATAATCAGTAGCCGTAACTAATTGATAAGGAATATTTCTACCATCGATATTCAAATTATTTTTACTTAAGTAATCTCTTAGTTTTAAATTTTTATTCATCTATATTTCTCCTCCTAATAAAATAATCATTTTAACATGTTACAGATTGCCATTAAGCATTTTGTTAATAAATAACTCCGCATATCTTGCTTCATTTACTTCTAATTTATTTCTTGCTATTAATGATATTAAAGCACTTTCTATAGAACAATGAGTTGTGTTTGTATCTTCAAAATTAATATATCCATGATATGATATTGCATCTTCTTTGTGTTCTGGTTTAAATTCCATTATTTGATATTCACCAATACAATGCGTTTTGATTACTTCGCCCCATACAAATTCCTGCTCTATATAACTTATGTGTTCATCAAAATTAGCAACTTCAATGTCATTCTCTGTAACAATGTCTAACTGATTGTAATAATAATTTCCAAATTTTACAGGATGGAACAAAAAGTTTTTCTTATCATCTGTAACAAGTTCTCCTAGTTGACCTTTATATTTCACTATATCTCCATATTTCATTTTAAACCCTCCTAATTTCCAAATGGAATCAATATTCTAATTGCTATTTACTTATTTCTTTTTCTATCTGTTCCCAATATTCCTCTGGTACGTCTTCACCCATCAAATTGTATAGTGTTTCTAATTTAATTCTTAGGTAGTTTTCTAAATCTCCTGAAGCCGTTCCACTTTGTAACTCTGCCAGTGTACAAAATAGATCCTTTAATATTTCTTGTTTAGTCTTCACTATATACCTCCATTATTATTTTTGATTATACTATAATCTGTTTGCTGTTACAATAATTTCATATTAATGCTATTATAACTCTGCTCACTAAATTTGTCAATCTGTATGTCTATTATTATTTACATATAGCCAATTTAATATTCAAGTATTCTGCGTTTTGCTTCTGTTATTTCTGCATCATTATCATAGTTACCTTCAAACTCACCAAGAAAATATAATGTAATATAATCTCTATGTCTTTTTTGTAAAGAATAAGTCTCTAGCCATCTGCTTACCCTCCTATCCAATAAACTGCTCATTAGCCAACATTAAACCTACACATATCGGTAACATAAATATTAAAGCTGTTGCATCCTGAATAATCAAACTTAACATTGTTATCAATATAAGTATCAATAATCCAATAATCTTTTGTGTTATGTAATGGTCAATAAAGTAATTCTGTATTGCCGTTAATGTGTTTTTCTTCGCTTGTCGTTTCTCTCGCTTATATAGTGCAATTGCATCATCATAAGTGAATAACCGGATTGTATTATTAGTTCTTGTTGTATCTTGCATTTAATTTTTCCTCCATTATTTTTTCCAATATAATATTGATTAATTTTGACCTAGCTTCCTGTTTATTAAATTCTTTCTGTTCTTCTGTTAAAGATATATTATCGTTCATAATTATTTCCTCCATTAATATGTTTCACGTGAAACATGTGTATTATTATTTGTATTTAACGTCATTTGACCTGTGCTGCTGGTATTGTATCTAGTAACCATTTTATTTCATCCATGACATATGATATTTGATTATCTTTTATACCACAATTTTTTAATGCCATTTTACAATAACCTTTTAATACATCATTAAACGCACCGGAATTAAAAATCTCTATTATTTCTGATTCTGATAGACTTGCTAATGTCCTATATACCTTTATTTTGCTTTCACAATCATCTTTGCTTATATTTGAGTTATCACGCTTCATTAGTGCTTCATAGCTTTGTGCAGTCAATTCATATCCATTCATAAAATTCACCATTCCTTCTATTAAAATATTAATAAAAATAGTCATTGATTTGCTTATTCTGTTTCCATATCAATACACCAATCTTGAAATTTTGGTGGTTCATACATTCCGCTTTTAGCTTCTAGCCATAATTCATAACTTAGTTTATATGATTCTGTACTTGTTACATTTAATATCTTTTTATAAGTCATCAATACAAGTTTTACAGCTTCTTTATAATATTTATATATCCATAAATCACTAACTATGAAATGTTTACCTATATCAAATAAATCCTGTTTACCCATGTTAACCCCTCCTATTCAATATCAAATCTATTTTTGCTTGTACTTGTTATATTCACGCCTAAGCTTATCTATAATATTAGAATAGATAATCATTGCATCCTGTAACGTTGCCCATTCTGTGCCACTAGGATTAGTTCTGTTTATCTCTTCAAACTCTTGCTCTAGTCTGTCGTATTCTTCTCTAGCCTTTTCATAGAATGACATTAGCATCTGTTTAGCCTTATCTACTTCTTGATTTCCTATAACATCATTGTTTATAATAGTAAATTGTTCTTTGTCTTCTTTGTCCTCTGGATTAGTCCATCCGGCAGTAAAAGTAATTTCAGGAAACATTGTAGAAATATACTTTACATCATCTTTAAAAGTAGGATTGTAATAACTATCACCATTTCCGCCAGTAAAAGAACCATTCACCGCATAAAGAATGTTACCAATCGTTGTCATGTTATCCTCTGTAAAATCTCCGTCTATCTCGTCAACTTCAAGCATTGAATATAACTTATCAGATATTGTTTGAGCCTGTTCTTCCTTATCAATCTTAATATAATGGTATCTGTATTCTTTACTATTCACTTTAAAACCCTCCGTTTTTGATTTTATTATACTACATTATGGAATAAATAGCCTATAAAATTACAATTTGAAGTGTTATTTTCTTTCTATTTCACACAAGATTACATCATCAAGTATTGCTTGCTCATATATCGGCTGGCTGTCTTCGCTTGTGTATTCATCAATAAAATTTGTAACTGTTCTATATTATTCTTCTATTTGCTTCTGTAACCACCATTTAGGCACTTCAAACTGTTTAATAATACAATTATCAAATTCATCATACGAATCAATTTGTATCCACACACCTGATATTCTGTTTTAGTCTAATACTGTGTTCATACTGTTTACGCTCCTTTTCGTTTATTATTGTTTGTTTAATTGTTCTTTTAATGCCTTAATTTGTTGTTTCTTATCTAACATTTGATTTAAAATTGATCCGCTTCTACTTGCTGCCGCCCTTGTAAACTTATCATATAAATAGCTTACTTCACTTTCAAGCTGTTTAATTTGTTCTTGTATTGTCATATTTTTGTTTACCTCTTTCTATACTGTTAATAGTTCACATATCCATGTACTTCTGTCTTTACAATCAACTAGTTTTGTGTAATATTTTCCTGTTCTTTTATCATGTGCATATTGTGAAGTATAACTTCCTGTATACATTTCAGACATACAAAACATTTCAACATTATTGTGTGTAGTCCAACAAATAGGAGGTAACACGTTTAAAGAATCTTCAAATTGATCCGCTGTAACTTCTGTTAGTTCTCCATCAAGTAAATGTTTTCTTTCTGCTTCTTTGAATTGTTCATAAGTCATTAGCTTACAACCGGATTCAACCTTTTTAGTAATTGCCTTTACTTGATTTTCCCAATACTCACCACCATAATTTTCTAAGTGACTTGTTACAAGTTTTAGTTCATCTTGATAATATTTATTTCCTCTTGCTTCCGCTTCTGCTACTGATTCACCATTGATTAAAAAATCATAAACTTTAATGCTTGCCATTTCCACGATTACAAAATCATAATTATAATTATTTTCCATTCTTAATTCCTCCATTTTATAATTGATTGTTTATAGTTACTATTTAATACTTATTCATGCACACTATAACGTGTATTATTATCTTTATAATGTGCATAGTAAATATTAAAATCAACAAGCGTATTTTCCTAGTGTGGTTTCTTCTACTGTATCAATCCAATTTTCTGAATCGGTACGAATAGACCAATGTTTATTATATCCGTTGAAGTGTCTTAATAAGTGTAATAGGTGTTTATCTTTGTCATCTACCCACAATGAAAAGTTTGGGTATTGTTTACCTTCTGATTTTTCTAAATTATAGAAATGATTTTCAATTTCTCTTCGTGCTTCATTTAATTCTTTGTTGTAAATGAATTCATCCCCATAATGAAAAGCTAAAAATGTATTTCTAGTTTCTTTTGTTGTATCTGCAAAAACTCTATAACCTGATAACCAGTCTAAAACCTCAATGTCGTCAAAAGAACAATTACAATTTTCATTAATAAATTTTAATATACCATCATATGAATATGAAAAATGTCTATTATTCTCAATATTTATACGGTTACTGTTTTCATCATCAATTTTTTGATTATCTGTTATATAATGACAAGAATCAATAAATCCGATTGCTTCACCTATTTCATAACCTTCAAACCTTTTATATTTCTTTAAATCATCCATTGTCTTTTCTGCCCCAGAAAGTTCAACATATACTTTTTTACCATCGTTATTTGTGAAAGCTGTTCTGATTCTGCAATTTGATATTTCTCCTCTGTTAGTATTTTCACATCCTGCACCTTCAAAATATAATGTTTTCATTTTAAAATCCTCCTACATGATTATTATTATTATTTGTTTTTAACTCCTGTTTTCTGTTCAATTAATTCAATGATAAAATCTTTTATCGTCTTTTCTTCTTCTGTGGCTTGTATTTTAATCTTTTTATAAAAATCATTGTTCACTTTAAAACTAATTCCGATTTCTGATTTACGTTGCTGTTTAACTGTTGCGTTTGTCATGTATTTAATACCTCCTTACACTTAATAGTTTACTATATTACTAGTTAAATGTCAATAGTTTGTCTATTATTATTTGTTCTTAATATAATGATTTAGCATAATCATGTACATTGAATAATTGAAGTTTTTCTAGTGGTATAAATGTGTGAGAATGTTTTAAGTATACTCCAGTCTCTTCGTCATCAAAACAACTGATATAATTACAAATATTCTTGTCTTCCTTGTGTTGTACCATTTTATTATCTTCAAATGCTTTCTTTGCTTCTTTTAAATTCATGTTAAGACCTCCTATATAATTAATACTATCATTAACAGTTTCAATGCTTACGGAGTGATACCGATTATTTGAGCCGATACCCTACCATAAATACCAAACTATTTATTATTGTATTCCTCTAGTTTCTGTGATATGAAATCTTTTATCTTTTCCTTTTCTGTGTTATATCCTCGTAAATCAATTTTGCCATGATTCATATATGACAAGCTAAACATACCATTTAAATCGGTATTTTCTAAAAAACATACATAATCTTTGTATTGATCGTTGTTTGCGTCTTTTGGAAGTTTATTGTTATACTCGTTTGATTCATGTGTATATATCATTACTGTGTTATTATCTTTCTTATCGGCGTGATAATCAGGATAGAACACTACTAAATTTAATTCGTTACATATTTCTTTTATTACTTGCTGCTGTTTCTTGTAATTTAGATCTAAGTTTGTTGTATAATTTCTATTCATTGTTAAGCCCTCCTATTTTTGATTGTTATTTACTTTCTTTTAAATCTTTCTCAACTAATTTGATAATATAATCTTTAATTGTCAAGTCTTCCGTTGCTACTTTAATTTTGATTTGTTTATATAATCGCTCGTTAATCTTAATGTTTATTGCTTTATCTGCCAATGTGAGAACCTCCTTTAATGCTGTTTAACTGTTCTGTTTATCTCTACTATTATATTACTACATATAAAGTTATTTGTCAACATTTATTTGTAGTTTTGTAGTTAATAAGTTATCCTATTGAAGTGATTTAAAATAAATCATCAAGTGTATAATAAGTAACTTTGTTTAAATATCCATAACCATCTAAAACAGACTTTATTCCTTCAACCGTAATATAATTGCTTTCATCTTCGTCAAGTGAAAACATATGAAGACTACCTGCACATATTTCATTCCCAAGTATAATTATTTCATGTGTCAATATTTCTTTCTTTGTTATAAATAAATTAGAATTAATGTCTCCTGTTTCATCCGTTACAAATATATTAACTTGCTGATCTTCTGCTATATCCAAATATAAATCAAAAAGTGTTTGAGCCATTTCGTCAATCGTTTCCAATTCTGCATTGTTTACCATTATCATACTGTTATAACCTCCATTTTTTTTAATATTATGCTTATTTACCGACTTGGAACGGTTAGGCATTGCCTAGTGCATTACTACCCTATGTAAGCGGTAGTCCTCTGCATGATTATTTTATCTCATGAATTAAAGTTCTAAAATGATAGCATTGTATATTGTAACCGCCTGCACCTATTGTATTAACACTTGCTTTCCCTCTAGTGCCTATAATGTAGCCGTTTAGATTGTCGTTTGTGTCAACTGTTAGATAACTTGCATCGGTAATAGTTCCGACTATTTCGTTTGTCTTTTCGATAATATAATCATATTTACGGTTATATTCTTGCTTTAAATCTGATATCATTGTTTCGTGCCATTCTTTTTCGCCGTGGTCAAATTGTGTTATATGTCTCCATGACGTTTGGAATGTCTTTCTATACTCTTTGTGATTCTTTTCGATTTCGTTTCTTT
Source organism: Anaerocolumna sp. (assembly GCA_029256035.1). Classification (GTDB taxonomy): domain Bacteria; phylum Bacillota; class Clostridia; order Lachnospirales; family Lachnospiraceae; genus Anaerocolumna. The sequence goes on from JAQSYR010000001.1 coordinate 83,994, forward strand.
CTTCTTTTGTCGTGTCGTGTCTTTTTGAATTAAACCAATTACAATAATCTCTATCGTGCTGATAATAATCTTGTAAAGCAATGTTATACTTTTCTTTTTCTGCTGTGTAAAATTCAATATTACGTTGTAGCCATGCATCCAAAAATTGTGTTATTGCTAATACATTACGGCTGTTTGCTTTTTCGTTTGCTGTTTGTAAATCATTTTGTAATTCGTCAAGCTGTTTAATACAATAGTTCAATTCCTTTTCTGTGCTGTTTAAATCATATTCGCTATAGTAATAAGGATTTACTTGCCAATTAGATTGTTTTGCTTTTTGAATTCTTTCAAGCTTTTTGTTTAACTTCTCTATCTCTTTTTGTTTACCTTGAATACGCTTTGTAATAAATTCTATACTTGCCATGCTTATTCCTCCATATAATATTATTTTTATTACTGTTAGTGGTTTATTGACGGTTTGCACGTCTACAGCCTAATATCACTAAACCGATTCAATTCTTAATTTTATCGACTGTTTATTCAATTCCTAAAAAGAATTTGTAGCCTTCTGTAAATTGTTCTATTAGTTCCTTATTAGTAGAATGATTTTTACTTTCTGGGATACGTTCACTGTTTATCATATCCGATAATTCTTGAATAGTTATATCGTTTTCCCATAAGATAAAATCGTCACAATAAGAATCCATGATTAAGTCTAACAATTGTATATTGTTTTTATCTTCTGTTACTTCTGAAATACTACTATCGTAAATGATGTTAATTAACTTTTGTCGTAAATCCATGTTTATTCCCTCTACTTTCTTGATAAAATGTTAGTTTTGTTTACTGGTTTAATGCCATTTATGATTGATTATTTTTTCTTGTTCTTCTTGTAACTTATTTTCACATGCAGTTTTTTGACTTTCGTCGAGTTCGTCTTGATATGCTTTAATTGTTTGACCGCCAAAAGTTGGGAACTTTATTAATTTACTACCGTCTTTGTATGTCTTAATTATTTCGTATTCTCTACCAGATAAATGTAAATTAATTATACTATAATAAAGTTTTTTCATAGGACTATCCTTTCTGTTTTATTGTTAATTGTTTATTTACTGTTTACCTGATTCTTGTAAGTTATAACTAAATCTGTATTACTATTACCTATTGCGTTAGCTAAATCAAGTTTGTTTATTTTATCTTGTAAAAATAATCTGATTAAGTCAGCATTTCCAGTTTCATTAATTAAATCTAAAAAAGTCATGTTATAACCTCTTTTCTGTTAAATATAATTGATTGTTAATAGTTACAATGTAAATATTTATACTAGCAACATAATACAAACTGTTTACCAGATTTTCAAATACAATTATTTTGCAATTCATTGTAAGGTTAGATTTTATTACTACTAAGGTTGAGTACTAGTCTCGCCGTTCGTTTTTATTCTGTTATACTGTATTTGCTAATTGTATTATATAGTTTCTGTTTAACTGTTTTTTGTTACTAGCATAGTATAAATACACTGTTAATTGTTGCTGTTATTGTTATTACTTTTTGTACCAACTGTTAGTAGTTAACTGTTATTGTTAGCTTTTAACGTGCTATAGTCATATTTTAGATTATATTAGCTATGGACTGACTATATATTTCCATACAGTTTCTAGTACTGTAAGACATTTTATTTGACTTGTCAATGTGCAAGAGCCTATTCGGTCTATAGGACTTATTGTTAATGGGTTACTTTAAAGATAAAAGCCGTCTAGGAAATTGAATCCTATTTGTAGATATGCACCATGCAACGGCTAGTGTATTATGCTAAATATTTACTTATGTTAATTGTATCTTCTAAATCTGATAAACGGCTATTCATTGCAATTTCTATATCTTGTGCATTAAGTCCGATTGATTGTAAATCTGCTTTAATTTGTGATTGTATTTCTTGTGATAAAGTTGAAATGTATTGAGTTTTCATGGTGAATACCTCCTATTAGGTGATTGGTTTATGGGTTACTGTTTGTTACTAATGGACTTGTGACACTTTGCAGTCGTTCATGCACGCTTGACGTGTAGTCCTTTGTTTGATTATTATTATCTATTATTCATTGTTGTTATTCTCTAAAATATATTTTATTCTTTTTGCCCAGTTTTTAATTTCTAGTTGTGCAGTTTTTTGTTCATACTCTGTTTTACTTTGCATATTATCCTTAATCCGTTTTATCTGTTCTAAACAATACATAGTGTCTTCATTTTCTGCTATTTCTATAATATCTTTAATTGTCATTGCATTGCACTTCCTTTCTAAATGTCTAATATTATTATCATATACCGCTTGTAAATCTGCCATAGTTTCAATTATGAATATCTTGCCTATTAGTATAACCTCCCATCTAACCTATCTTTCTAATACTATTTTAATATTAATATGTGTCAAAATTATGTCAAATATACATTGTGTATATTATTATTTACGTTTATTACTTATAAATAGGCATGATTATATTAATTATACTTATTAATGGTAAATACTATATATAGCGGTTATTATAGGTTTATTGATTGATATTATACTATATATTGTATCTTTATTGTCTGACAATTGTATGATATAATGGCATATATTCGCTATTATCAGTTAACTTAGATAACTTATAAAAAGGTATTAGAGTATGGATAAATAGTAAAGTGGCTGTATGAGGCTATTAAGTGGTTATAACGGTATATTATTATTTGTGATTATGCGATGGATATATTAATTCCTATTTAATTCCTATTATATTAGTGTGACATATGTAGTATTGGAAACTATGTATAACAGTTTATTATGTGATATGATATAGATATTAATATTGTATTATGTGAAGTGGTATGATATTTTATGCAATGGAATGAATAAATATTCTATCAACAATTGTGGATATATTGTGGATAACTATGTGGATAACTTTTATATTATGTTGATAACTTTGTGGATGGAATGTGGATAGATTTTATTTACTACTAAGTGATACAGAGTAGCTAATTCGAACTGGTATCATTATTCTATCATAATTATGATATATTGATAGTGCCAGATTATACTGCCAATTTATTACCTTTACACCTATAACATAATACTTTATTGCCATATTATCCCATTGTATCAATTTATATCTACCAGATTATACAATATGTAATTAATTTACTATTCATTGATAATTCGATAAAATGTAAGACTATAGAATTATACATCTAAAAGCCTTGATTCTATGCTATTCATATATTCCATAGTAATATAGTATGATATAATCAATATAGACAATGGGGGACTAGTTTACATTTATAACCAAATACCGGTTGCCGGATAATGCCCTATCTATTACATCCACATCTAGACATCTAAAATTTTTATCGAAGCACAATTTTAATAAAAACGTTCTAAATTCATCTAAAATGGTTCGGTAGTCGCTTCGGTAGAATGCCCATTTTAAGCCATTTATTTTAATTTCAACATCACAAAATTAGTGTATTTTTATCCATTTTTACATTTAAAATCGCTACACTCATTGATTTTACTACATTATATCGAATTAACCCCATTTTCACATAAATCGCACCAATTTACACTAACATAATATCCAATCTAAACAGCCAATATATTATCTAAACACTACTAAAATAAGCACTTTGAGCCAATATAATAACCACTATAATCGAATCTCATCGAAGTATATGTAAAATTAACCATCAAAAATCAAACTAACAATAGTAGTAGGGGTATATTAAACATTAATCACATAATCCACTTTACCAGATACTACCTACCATGATATTCAATTGAAAATATTCCATTATAGATGAATAATCATCAAATATTCACTCTACAGGTTATATTAATATCCTATCATCCTAATTTTATCATCACTATATCAATAAATGACACCATAAATAATATAAAATATCTCATATCCTTCTATTCTCATCATATCCATTCAATTATCACCCTTGTATTATTCTCTAACAATCTTATATAGCCACTCTAACATCAAATAGGATAACTAATATACCTATAATAATAAACTGCCTTTAAAACGTTTCCACAGAATAAAAATTAAATAACATCAATATTAACCTATATCAACTAACCTATAATAAATCATTACACTAAGCAATCAAATGCAATAATTACAAATTTATGTACCATTACTTTAACATTTATCTCAAATATTTATAATTATCTCAATCTACACTAAAATTAACTTATAATCACCCTTGTATTTCTTTGTAGGAATTCTGTAGAGCCATTTAAACATATCAGACGATATAATTTTATACCTATAAAAATATAATGGCTTAAAACAATTACCACAGAATAAATTTTTAAAAAATATAGAATAACTTGTGTTAGATAATAATCATACTACTATTTGGATTCCGTCAGGAAGACAAATAAAAATATATAACTAGAGCCAGAAAATTAAGTCAACATTAGTCAGTAAACTTGAGCCAATATAAATTGATCTAATTGAGACGGATACAACTAATATACATTATAAAATTTTATTACAAATAATAATAAACAATATTGACAGATGATAATTCATATGTTAAAATGAAACAAGTTATATGTGACACGACTTAAATCTAAACGAAAATTGAAATTATAATCTATTGCAGATAATAATAGACACAGAATAAATATATAAACTATTTTATCAGAAAGGAGACTTAATATGAAACGAGAAATTAATACTAACACAAACTTATTAAAAGAAACAAATCATACTAACAAGAAAATATTATCTATACCACCATAAATTAACTATGCAAAAATACAACAATAAGTTGCGTAAGCAATAAGTAATCTCTTGTTTATTTGTATATCTTGTTTAGGAGTGTATCAAAAGTGCCACTTTGAGTGTACCTAAATTAAAAATTTTTTGAATATTGCACCTTGGCGAGTGTACTAAAGTTAAAATTACTAGAAAGGAGGTATAACCATATTAGCTACATATTAGTACCAAAAGAATTAATCTATAATACTGATATAAATGAAAAAAGAATCTCCGTGTATTCATACTTTGCATCTAAGCAGGGGCTTGATGATACTGTTGGATTTAGCTGCAATAATATAGTTGAATGGTGTGGTCACAAAAAAGACTATCATAAAAATAAAATAAATGAGCAAGTAACATCAGTAATAGCTAGCTTAGAAGACTTATCTTACATAAAAGTAAAAGGAACTATATCTGCAGATATGTTTAGTGTTGCAGAATTAGATATGAGTAAATTCTGTCCTGACACACAATTTGCATTAATTTATTTTGACGAGATTAAGAAGATTAAAGATTTTAAGAAGTACACAAAAGACACAAGCAAAATGAATACTGCTTTTCTACTATTAACATTATCTTATATAAGGACAAACATGCTACGTAGGCAAGATGGATATATTGGAGATAAATCTAGTAAACCTGAATTTTGCTATCGTATGTACATAGATATTGAAAAAGATATAGGATTGAGTGGTCGTTATATATCACGATCAGTAAAAATATTAAACGAATTAGATATTTTGGTGTCACAAGAATTGCCAAGATATCAGGATGATGATGGGAATTGGCATACTGAAGTAACTATGTTTGTAAATAAATACAGATATAAAAGAAATAGAATAGATAAAGAATATGACTACCAACAGGAACTACAATGGGGAAAAGAATATATACAAGAAAAGAAATATTTAAGTAAAAAATTTGATCAAAGCACGGAAAGAAAGGTAAAATAAATTATGGACGAAAACGAATGCAGAAACAAATTAGTCAAAGGTATCATGAATGATTTATTAGATAATAGCATTGCAGCATCAGGATATTTAGGAAAGAAAATTAAAATGAGCAAGGTTAACATTATTGATTTGTATACTTTATATGATTTAAATAAAGATTCGTTGATAAAAGTTAAATCTTTTAATAACCATATAGGTAAAATCAATTATATATTTAAAGTGTTAGAAACATTAGCAGAAAAACTATAAAAGGAGATTAATAAATAATAATGAACAATATAAACGCTACAACAAATAATTTTTGGAGAACCAACTTAAAATGGAGAACTACTCTTACTGGAATGAATCAAAACGTAACCAGAGAATATAACCACTCTATTGCACACACTAGAATAATTAAAGATATAAGAACTACTATAACACCATACATAGGCAAAAGATATTACATACCAGAAGGAAAATACAATGAGTACTTTACTGCTATTGTTAATGATTGTCTCGATACAATTAGACATGGTGAGCGTGGATTTGTATATTCTACTGGTCAATTACGGGAAGTAATGATGGTTATTCCTGATGTGAATGTGAGATATGATAAAGAAGATGATTGTTATTACTGTAAGTTAATATAAAGTTTATTAGCAGATAATAATAGACAATTAGTACATATTGATAGAAGTAATGTTTGATTTGGAATTAGAAACTATTAACAAAAATATAAACAATCAATTTAGAGGAGAATGAAAATATGAAAAAGAATTTTAAACGAATTACAAAATGCCCAATATGTGAAGATGAACTTGTGTTAATTGATGACATGAATTATTTAACAATGATTTGTCCAAATTGTCACTCTACTGTTTTTGAAGAGTTAGATAACACTGTTCACGTAATTGAAAATGGAATTATGGAAGATGGATATAATGCTTCTCTTGATATTTTTTATAAGCAATTAACAGCATATTCAATATATGTTAAAAATCTTCATCCGGTTTTACAAAAACAATTTTGGGAAGAAAAACAATTTGTAGGAATATTTGAAAACGAAGATATTTTAGCTGGTGGTATCTATGATTATTTTATTGATAAAATAAAAGGTTTTAAAATGAGACAGCCTTGTATTTATTTTGAAGGCTATAAAAAGTATTTAGAGATGTCAGAACCAATTGCAAATGAATTTTATAAAAGATACTTATAATTAGGGGGATATTAATGGACAAACAACAATTTGTATTAGCGAAAATACCATTAAAATTAATAATAAAACATTCATATAATGTGGAAATATCCAAAGATGATGAGGTAGATTATCTTATTGCACAAAGTAATTCTATTCTGTTTGACCAGATAGAAAGAATACGTGGAAGTTTTTCAGAAAGAATAAATGAGTTTATATTAGTTGAAGCACCAAAGAATCCAAAGACCGAGAATGAATTAAGATATGTTCTGAACAATGGTTTTACTTATAACGGAGTAAACTATGTTAGATTTGGTAAATCTGCATCTCAAGGCAAAGATGGAATAACTGCGTTTTGCGATGCTAATATTTACGAAGAATTATTTATGGTTACTCAAATGGACGTTGAAATAGATGAATGTGTTATTTCAAAATATGAAGCACAAAGATGTCTCCCTTTCAGTTCTTGTACTTTAATTAAAGACAAATTACCATATATTGTTGTAATTGGAGAATATAAAAAAGTTTTAGAAGATCAATATATTAGATATGTAGTTGAAAAAGATAAAGAATATACTGATGAAGAAACTGGTGAGGTGAAAAAATATAAAGCAAGAGAAATTGACGAAGGTTATCATTCTATTGAATTATCTCCGTTTGACGGATGTGGATGTCATTCAAGAAAAGTAAGTGAAATGGCAAAGACAGCTCTAGGACTAGATTATATTCCAATTGGACTACAAATTAGACTTCCATTCTTTAAGGGTTATTCTGTTGAGTTTGAAGATTTCAATATTTATTTAAAATATGTTTTAGGAACAACTGAAATACCTGATATCTTTGGAAATATGCATAATGTTGATGATATTGATTGTCTATGGAATATTTCAATGTTTAAAGGGTTTGGTATATTTAAAAATAAATATGGTTCTGACGGATGGAATAAGTATCTTGAAACAATTGAGAAATATCAATTCAAATTAGGTGTTAGTAAATACAGTCACCATTTAAAAGATATTAATTTAATGACAAAAATGAATTTTCAATATTTACAATGCCTTGATTTATGGAATGATAAATATATTAAACAATTTGAAGAAAAAAATTATAAGAATTATAATATTTTAGATCCAGAAAACGAAGGGAAAATGATTAAAATTGCAAAATATTCAACTGATTTATGTGAAAAAATTATAAAAGGAGATAAATTTTATACATATAAGTTTTTAGGTATTAATGATACAGATAGATATGAAGCTGAAGGAAAATATCTTGAAGCAGCATTAATAAATGATGTAATGCTAAAAGATCCAGCAGTAAAACAATATATACATCGTAAATTAAAGAAAACAATAAACGATATGAAGTATGGAAAAATTTATTCAGATGGATTTTACCATACGGTTGTTGGGGATATGATAGGATATTTAGAATATGCTTCTGGCAAAGAACCTGTTGGTTGTTTAAAAGCGAAAGAATTTTACTGTGATACAATTAGAAAAGGAAAAGTATTATCTTTCCGTAGTCCACTGGTTTGTCCTTCTGAAGTAAATGATGTAAACATTGTGGAAAATGAAATAACAAATAAATGGTTTAGTAATTTTAAAGACCAAGACGTTGTAATGATTAATATGTATGATTTGTCTGCCCCACAACAAGGGGGTATGGATGAGGACGGGGATGCCATAAAATTAGATATAAACCCAATCATTGTATCGTCTAAAATTGATAAACCAATAATAATAGACATTGAAGATAAAGTAACTGCAAAAGTAAAAAAATACAATAAAGACAATATTACAGATTATGAAGTTAATAGTAGAGATAATCGTATAGGAGAAATTACAAATGTTGCAACGAGCATTCGCAACATGTACACTACTGATGCAAAATGGAAAAAGATATATGATGATTATGTTTCGTTGCTTAGAATATTTCAAGGAAAAGAAATTGATTTTCAGAAAACTGGAGTTAGGTGGCAAATGAATAAAGGATTGAGAAGATTTCTAAAACAACTACCATTTTTCTTGATGTATAACTATCCAAAAAAAATGAATACATATTACAAGTTAAAACGTCACAATAAATCAATTCAAGACGATGCCGATAAAGTTGAATTAAATGCTTACCACTCTCCTTCTCCTATGAATGAACTTGCAGATTATATTGACACATGGGAAAAGAAAAAAATAGTTTGGGATAGAAATGTCGTTGATACTAGATGTTTAATTCTTAATAGTAAATTTGAATTAAATGACAAAAGAATAATAAATAATATTAAACATCTAATTAATGAGTTTGCTGACAAGTGGCGTGAAATGATTAATGAAAAATCTTCTAAACAAACTGAATGTGAATATAATCAATCTCAAATATTAATAAATCAGTACAAAAAGAAATTATCTGAAATTGTTACAGATGAAGAAATCCTAGCCAATTATGTTATTAAAGTATCTTATTCAAATATGTCAATAAGCAAGGTATTGGCTTGGAATGGATATGGAGATTATATTATCAAAAATCTTAAAGAAAATACTCCTGAGAAAAAACGTACTATGATTGTAGAAACACCATATAAAACCGAATATAGTTATGAATATTTGGGGAAATATTATGAATTATGGGATGGTGAAAAGAATGTATGATATATCTGATAAGTTCTTATATGAAATATTAGATGATTATAAAGAAACAATAATAGACAAAGAAAAAGATGACATAATAAAAGAATTTATGAAACTAATATGGTCTAGTAAAAATAAGCGAAGCACATATAAGAAGGACATAAGATTTTCTGTGTCAAAGTCATTATTAAGTACAGAAATAGGACAAATTTTTAATACATATTCCGATGTGAGTTATATAACATATCGTTCCATGACAAAAGATACTGATTTTGTTAGTTTAATTAGACAAAAGATAAATAATATTTATACTAATCTGTGCGATGGAAATGTTTGTTTGAAAAAAGAATATATGGATTTGATTAAGCAACCAAAGCAAATGTATTATAGATGGAAGTCTGGAGAAGAATATGATGTTACTACTCTCACATCACAAATTGATAATATTATTGCTGATTCAATAAACGTAAAAGAAAAATATGCAAAGCAGAAAATGAATATCAGTTGGAATGCTTACAAGAAATTAATTGCACCATATTTCAAAAGGATGTTTGAAAACTTTGTACCACTTGAAGATTTTGAAGATAAAAGTCATCTTACGATTGATATAAATACTTGGAATGAGGATAATTTTGCTATAGCTTACTTATGTAAAGGATTGGATGGGTATATGAGAAACTATCAAAAGGAATATTATGGGGTAAAACGAAATAAACCAATAAAAAGATGTTTGTGTTGTGGAGATATAATGTATGACAAAGACAAAACAAAGCCACATAAGTACTGTGATAAGTGTAAAAAAGAAATAAAAAACATTAAAAATAAGTCATATTATAGCAATTAGGAAATATCTTTTTAACTGTAATACGCATAAACACTAGTTTTGTAGACTATTTTAATGTGTTATATATACAGTATAGGAAATAATAATATACATTGTACTCACAATCAAATAAGCTTTTTAACGACTTTTAGTTTTCATATCATTCTCCATTCTTTGACGGATGGCGCACTTACGTACCGTAGGTGAGCTGTCCAATGTCAAAGAAACAAGTTTCACAATGTACTCAACATTGTTTGTTACAATATGGTGTTTCGCTACCAGCAAACAAAATGCGATATTTTAATTAATTGGTTCTAACGTGCATGGGAAGTTAGAGTAAATGTGGTTAATCGTGTGATAACACATGAGCGTAAAACAGCCAATTTCAGATTATTAAAAGAAGAAATTTCTCGTAATGTGACTCTAAAAAATTGTAATGATTATTGAGGATAGAACAGGCTGCTATCGCTCCTATGTTTACCATAGGTCTTAAAGAGATGTGGAAATGTCACTCCACCAATAATCATTATCAACATTAATTAACATGCTATGTTACGCAAATCATTGAGTTTTATCTCCGTGAATGACGGGACATTAATTTAGAATATCGTTCATGTGTAAATAGACCGTCTAAGTTGCGGTCTTTTATTATATTTGCTTCAATAGCTCAATTGGCAGAGCATCTGCCTTGTAAGCAGTGGGTTCACAGTTCAAGTCTGTGTTGAAGCTTGAGGGTTTGATTATGGCTCAGAAATGTATACACCATCCTTTCTGGTCAATACAGTATAGCTTAAAGGTAAAGCGTGTCTTATGACAAGATTGTATATCAAAAGTACATACTGTAATCTCTTCTACGGAAGAAAATTTATTAAAGAAAGAAGGATTTATTATTAAGCCAATTAGAAAAGACGAAGCTAAGTATTTACGTTTCGAAGGATTTGACAAGTATGTTCACAACGGTAATAAAAACAGAAAGTACCACAGTTATTTCGTAGTAGAAAGTAAAAAGGTTTTAAAAGTTTTAGAAAAATATCGTAATGATATTAAGAAATAATAATACAATCAAAAAAATACTATAGAAAGATGGTGGACTAATGGAATATAAATTATTCCTAGATACAAATGCACTATTAAATTTACA
>JAQSYR010000156.1 GCA_029256035.1 Anaerocolumna sp.
CCACTAAAATTAATGAGAGAATTTTTGAAAATACAGAATTGGCAATAAGAGTGGCATCAAATGAGGATAAAGTAAAATATAGAAGTGATTTAATCACACTAGGAAGAGAATCATTTGAAGAATATTTTGGACAATATCATATCTCTTATGTTACAAGAGACAAGGCACCATTAATTTATGAAAATTGGATAGAAGAATATTTGGATCATAGTGATGATAATTTAATAATAGCATTGATTGATAATAAGGTAGTTGGTTTTCTCACCATTGACGTTACAGAAGAAGCAGTCGAATTGGTCTTAAGCGGAATAAATAATAATTATAGAAATTTAAAAATCTATGAACGAATCATAAGGTATGGAACACAATTTGCATTAGACCATAATAAAATTGCAACTTTATCAACACAATTTGATAACTTTTTTGTACAGCGGGCGTGGATAAATATTGGATACAAGCCTTATTATTCTTTTTATCTCTATCACTTAAACAACATTTTTCAACCGAATTTGGAGACATATATTAATATTGATTAAAAATGATTTGGTCAGGCAGGAATTACATTTTAGAAAATATGAAAGATAAACGATAGGTAGGAATTGGAGTATGAAAAAAAGTGCCATTGAGCTTTTAAAAGATTTGCTGACTTTTATTAAAGAAATGGAAGAAACTGCATCTGACAAAAAAAGTTCCAGCGAATTAAAGATAAAACAATTTGAAATTAGAGAAGCATATTATCTCTTAGATATAAATGAAAAAGATATTATATGGAAACTACTTGAGGATAATTTTAAAGACGATTCTCAACTATACATCTTACTCCTATCTATTTTACTACAGTGTACGAGGGATGATGTTCTGATAAAAAAGATCATTGACATACTTTTGGAAGAAAGATTGAGTCTAAATCAAACCATATTTACACAACTTCAAATCAGGCGATACAATCTATTAAATTTAACAACAAATGATATTTATGAGATGAGAAGAATTTTACATAAATCTATCATTAAGAGAATAAAAGAGACAATTAGTTTAGATTACAAATACCGAAAATTAGAAGAAAGAAATCAAGATAGAATTGTATTTGTTACAGGTACATTATTAGAAATGAATCACGCACCCTCAAAGATAATATTGGATCAAATCTATATATTGCAAAAAGTACTAAAAAAAGAAGTGCTATTAATTATATCTCCTATTCCATTTACTGAAGAAAACTTTTTTACATGGTATCAACCATTTATACCAAATTATGACGAAAAAATGGAAAAAAAGAATTTTAGTTTTCTATATAAAGGGGTAAGTATTAATGGTTATCAACTTAATTTGTGCAGCGAAAATCTAAATATATATCAGAACCTTATGTCTATAATATACGATTTTAATCCACTTTTTATTTATGGACACGGGTCTTATCTGGCATGGGAAGATATGATGAGCCAGTTTACCACTGTTATATCAAAAGAAATGTCTTCTCACTATCCAGTCTCAGAAGCTCAAATCCTATTAGGGTACAAAGGAATTAATCAAAACACGGTACAGAATGAACTTGACTTCATTAAAAATAATAAACAGATTTCTTTTGACTTTAACCATGGAATTGAACTTGAAAAACCTAAAACTTTATTAACCAGAGACGATTATCATATTGAAAAAGATGATTTTGTTATAGTTATAGTAGGTAATCGTTTAAATGAAGAAATTACTAATGAATACGCTGAATTCTTAAATAAAATACTTGAACTGCATCAACGTATCAAAATTGCATTTATTGGAAAGTACTTTGCTTGTCCTGTGACTGAGGATAATAAGGATAAAATTATATATTTAGGTTATCAAAACGACTTACCAGGTGCCTATCATATAGCTGATATATATCTGAATCCGCCTAGAAAAGGGGGAGGAATTAGCGGTTTACTAGCCCTTCATAATGGTATTCCTGTTATAACATTACCAGATAATGATGTATCGAATAACGTTGGTTATGAGTTTACCTGTAATAGTAACGATGAAATATTGAAGATTGTTCTAAAATATATGAACGATGAAAGTTTTTATGAGAGTCAAAAGCAAAAGGGTTTTGAAGTAACACAGAAATTATATACTGAAGATGCTGGATTGGGGCAATTTATTGAGGAAATAAAAAATGTGATCAGGCAAGCAGAAGTTGGATCTTAAATAAAATATTACATAAGAGGGGGCTGGAAGGTGATAAATTTCAATGAACCAATATACATCAACAAAGGTCTGAATTATATATCAGATGCAATCTTTATAAACAAGCGACTAAATGGTGATGGGGTATTTACCGGGAAATGCAAAAAATGGATGGAATCTAAATTTAGTTCCAATGAAGTATTGTTAACCACGTCTTGTACCCATGCATTAGAGATGGGAGCCATTTTATGTGATATTAAGGCTGGAGATGAAGTCATTATGCCCTCCTATACTTTTGTATCCACTGCAAATGCTTTTGTACTTCATGGTGCAAGAATTAAGTTTGTAGACATCCGGCCTGACACAATGAATATAGATGAAAAATTAATTGAAAATGCTATAACGGAAAAAACAAAAGCTATAATTCCAGTTCATTATGCAGGTGTTGCATGTGAAATGGATACGATACAAGAGATTGCAAAAAAATATAAGTTATTGGTCATTGAAGATGCTGCCCAGGGAGTAATGGGAAGATACCAGGATAAATATTTAGGCTCCATTGGTGATATAGGATGTTATAGCTTTCACGAAACTAAAAATTATACCATGGGTGAAGGTGGTGCTATCCTGGTAAATAATCTTAATTTTAAAGAGAGAGCTGAAATTATCAGGGAAAAGGGAACTAATAGGACTCAATTTTTTAAAGGTGAGATTGACAAATATAGTTGGGTTGATAAAGGGTCTTCCTATCTTCCAAGTGAAATGAATGCTGCATATTTATATGCACAATTAGAAATAGCGGAGGAGATAAAGGAGAACAGGCTAGCCACATGGGATTTTTATTACCAAGGATTGAAAATCCTGGAAGAGAACGGATTCATTGAACTGCCTTTTATACCGGAAAATTGTACACATAATGCACATATGTTTTATGTCAAAGCAAAAGATCTTGATGAAAGAGGAAATTTAATCCATTATCTAAAGTCAAATGGAATTGGTGCAGTATTTCATTATGTACCACTACATTCTTCTATTGCAGGATTAAAATACGGCGAATTCATTGGTGAAGATCACTATACAACAAAAGAAAGTGAAAGATTGGTCAGATTACCATTATACTATGGAATTAATAAACAAGACGTTGAGTATATTGTTAAAAAAGTATGTGACTTTTATATTAGACACTAAAAGGAATTGAGCTTTTGAAAATTAGTGATAAATTAGGAGTGAAATATATAGTGAACCAGGTACATATTTTTATATGCTATTAGCATTATGATAAATATGCTGACTCAATTTATGGGGAGAAAATAGATGATTTCAATTACTGCTTGTATAATTGTGAAAAATGAAGAGACCGTATTAGCCAGGTGTTTAGACAGCCTACAATATATTGTTGAAGAAATTATAATTGTAGATACTGGGTCAGAGGATGGTACGAAAGAAATTGCCAGGGGGTATACGGATAAAATATATGATTTTAACTGGACTAATGATTTTGCAGCTGCCAGGAATTTCTCCATAAGTAAAGCTACAAATGAATTTATTCTGGTCCTTGATGCAGATGAATATATTGAAAATGTTAATAGAAGTATTATGGAACAG
>JAQSYR010000157.1 GCA_029256035.1 Anaerocolumna sp.
ATTCTCACGGAACATATTTACCTTTAGGTCTAATTCCAAGAACGCAAAAAAGCCCTCGTCCCTTCATTTCAAAAGGACGAGAGCATACTCTCGTGTTACCACCTTAAGTTTATAGACAACTCACGTTGCCTACCTCTTCAAGTACTCCTATTTTTAATAGGGTAATACTCTAGCACTATAACGTGTGCAGGAATCCGTCACAGCCTACTTGTTACCGTTCGGTGTGAAGCTCAAAGATGTATTCATAATCAGCCTGCCATGCACCTCTCATCAACCGGTAACTTTCTGTTTGGATTACTTATTATTACTTATTCTTTTCATCGCTTTTAAATGTCTTATAATATTATTTTAAAATAATTAACTCATAAATAATTTAAAGTTATTATAATTATATACTTATAAAATGTCAACTATTTTTCGCTAAAATACATTCTCTATTTGCCAGTCAATTGGTTTTAATCCATTCTCTGCAAGAAATTGATTTGTTTTACTAAAAGGTTTACTTCCAAAAAATCCTCTGTAGGATGATAACGGACTAGGATGTGGAGCCTCTAGAATAAGATGTTTAGGATTGGTTAACATGCTTTTTTTCAACCTAGCTGGTCTACCCCATAAGATAAATACCATTGGTCTATCTTGATTATTTACAGCATGAATAACAGCATCTGTAAACCTTTCCCATCCTTTGCCCTGATGAGAATTTGCCTGGTGTGCTCTTACAGTAAGTACCGTATTTAACATTAAAATTCCTTGTTTCGCCCATTTCTCCAGATATCCGTTATTAGGAATATTACAACCTAAATCATCATGCAATTCCTTATAAATATTCACTAAGGATGGCGGAATGTCAACTTCCGGTTTAACCGAAAAGCATAGTCCATGTGCCTGGTTTTCATTGTGGTAAGGATCCTGACCAATAATAACTACTTTTACATCCTTTAGTGGAGTAAAATGAAAGGCATTAAAAATATCATCTGCATTTGGAAATATAGTATATTTACTATATTCTGTTTTTACAAATTGATATAAATTTTTATAATACTCTTGTTGAAATTCATTTCCTATGACATCAAGCCAATCGTTTTTGATTGCACTCATACTTAACTCCATTTCTAATATACAACACTTACAAGTTACACTACATTCGAACAGAAACACCATTCTCTTTTAAATATTCCTTTAATTCCATTATTTCCATTTCTTTATAATGAAATAGGGAAGCTGCTAATGCTGCATCAGCCTTGCCGGTTGTTAATGCATCATAAAAATGGGTCATATTGCCGGCGCCACCAGAGGCTATTACTGGGATGGATACATTCTCTGAAATAATCCGAGTCAATTCAATATCATACCCATCTTTGGTTCCATCACAATCCATACTGGTAAGCAAAATTTCCCCTGCACCCAACTTATTTACTTTCATAGCCCATTCAACTGCATCGATTCCCATATCAACTCGGCCACCATTTTTATAAATATTCCAGCCAGAACCATCTTCTCTTCTTTTAGTGTCAATTGCAACTACAACACATTGACTACCAAATTTATCTGCAGCATCTGCAATTAATTCCGGATTTAAGATAGCAGCAGTATTTACTGCTATTTTATCAGCACCTTCTCTTAAAATTAATTTAAAATCTTCTACAGATCGTATTCCACCACCAACAGTAAATGGAATAAATACTGTCTCCGCTACTCTTCGTACCATATCAAGTTTTATGGTTCTTGCATCAGAAGAAGCAGTTATATCTAAAAATACTAATTCATCAGCACCTGCTTTATCATAGGCAGCACCAACTTCAACTGGATCACCTGCATCTCTTAAATTAACAAAATTAATGCCTTTTACAACACGACCATTGTGAACATCCAGACATGGTATAATTCTTTTCGTAAACATAATGATTTCCTCCTATAGCCTTGCAAAATTAGTCAAAATCTTTAATCCGACTTCGCCACTTTTTTCTGGATGAAATTGACATGCAAAAACATTTTCCTTTTCCACTGAGGCATGAATTAAAGTACTATAGCAAGTAGATGCTGCTACTTCACTTTCTTCTTTAGCTTTTAAATAATAGGAGTGTACAAAGTAAACATAGGATTGATTTTCAATTCCTTGAAATAATTTAGCACCAGGCTTAATCTCAAGTGAATTCCAACCAATATGTGGAATCTTTAACCCTTCTTTATCTGGTATTCTTACAATTTCTCCTTTTAGAATACCAAGACCTGGTACACCTAAAGATTCCTCACTTCCCTCAAATAATAACTGCAATCCTAAACAGATACCTAAGAATGGCTTACCAGATAAAGTAACCTCTTTTATAGTATCCACCAGCTTATAATTGTGAAGTTTTTCCATTGCAACGCCAAAAGATCCAACTCCTGGTAAAATGACTTTGTCAGCTTTAAGCAATACTTCTCTATCTCTTGTAATAATAGCTTCTTGTCCTAAGTGAGTTAAAGCTTTTTCCACACTTTTCAGATTTCCAGCATCATAATCAATAATCGCTATCATAAAATGTTCCTTTCATTTAACAAATATAAATTTAGGGTTGCAATAAAAAATGAAAAGAATATCGAATCCCTTCGGTATTCTTTGCATTCTATATAAATATTAATTTTCTGTTGCTATATTATATATTTGATTGCTATAGTAAAGTTGATCTTCCGACTTAACCAGGGATAAGCCTTCCTCTTCCGTAATATTAAATTGATTGACTAGTTCTTCTGTAATTTTAGAATGAACATAGTCCATATCTTCTTTAATTCCCAGAGTTACAGCTTTATCTATATAAATTTCATATCTCTCCAGACCTTTTAAAAGGCTGTCTAATGCCTCTGGCTTTTTGTTCATGGACATATAATTATAATACGAGTTTAATTGCTTATTCACATACATAACTGTTATAATCTTTTCATAAAGTTCCTGATCACTAGAATGAACTTTTGTACCATAAATATAATTATAAGCTTCCGTATATCTATTTCTGTTAAACTCTGTGGAAGCTCTTCCTATATTCAAGGAATAAGTAAATATATTAGCACCAAAAATAATTATAATCCCAATCATACAACAAAAGACAAATACAATGGAAGCACCTATTTTATTAATTTTAACTTCTTCCTCTATTTCATCTAAAATGATATCTTGTGTTTTCTTATTCCGTTTATTTGCCTTTTTTTCCTCTTTTGAGGCAAACTTTATATTTTTTGAGCCCTTTTTCTTTACTTTGCTTAAATCAGCCGGTGTTTCAGAATCTTCATCTGTCTCACTGGGATTTGATTTGCTTTTTGAACCTTTAATTTTACTATTTTTCTTTTTTGATTTCTTATTTTTATCCATCTTGGATAAACTAGCATCTTCAGAATCAGTATTTGCAGTTTTCTTCTTACTCTTCTTTACTTTTACTTTTACTTCTTTTTTTAATTCATCTTTTTCTTCTGGAGGACCAAATAGCTTTTGAAATAAGGTTTTTTTCTTTACTTTATTAATCTCCTCTATTTCATTATCAGCTAAGGAATCAATAGCACTGATAGAATTGGAAAAAACATTGCTAAAATCACTGGTTTTAGGACTAGTATCAGTAATCGTATTTAATTTATCATCAATAAAATCATCAATAGAAAATATATCACTTTCTTCATTGGATTCTGAATTTATCTTTAAATCATCCAGTGAATCAATTTCTTTAAAAGAATCAAGATTATGCAATTGACTACCATCATCTATCAAATCGATAGAATCGGTCTTGAGGTGTTGATTTTGAGAGCATCTCATTATCTTCTTCCAAAGAAAGAGACTCCTCATCCTCAGTTATAGGAACATCATCATATTTATTTGAATCTGAATTCTCTAAACCCGTGATCATGTCTAAAAGTGCCATTAAATCATCATCTTGAGATTCCGTTGTTTCTTTTTCACTTTCTTCCAGATCAAAAACATCATTATTAATATTATTTAAATTAGTCTGTTCTTTATCTTTTATAGTCGTATCCTCATAATTATTATTATAATTATTTCCTTTATAATTATTTTCTTCTGTAGTATAATCTAACAATTGATTTCCTTCAGAATCCATATTTAATTCATCGATACTATTATCTGAAGTTATTCTATGATCTGTTTGAACTATATTCCTTGAGTCTGAAACTGAATTAAGTAAACTATCTAGATAAGATTCATTTGATTTATCCTGATTTTTCTTCTCACATTCATCACAATATTCCATTCCAACAGAAATTTCTTTATTACAGGATTTGCAATTTGTCATTTGTACACCGCCTAAATAAAATTAACCATAACCTATATTGATATTATTAGAATAGTAACATAACTATAAAAAGTTATCAATAGTAACATAATAATAGATTTTATGTTATGCCAATATAGTAGTATTAAAAATTTAAGAAAGGATTAATTTATCAATAGCTTCTACAAGGGAACCAATTTCTGGCTTTGATAATTGTGCATTAGCACCTAATGCCTCTCCTTTTCTTCTCATATCTTCATTAATAAGGGAAGAAAATATAATTACAGGTAAATAGCTAAGTTTTACATCAGTTTTAATTAATTTTGTTAAATGGTGACCATCCATTTGAGGCATCTCTATGTCAGTTATTACACACTTTACACTATTTACTAGAGTATTATTTTCTTTCCATTTCGTTAACTTTTCCCATGCTTCTGCACCATTTGCAGTAGATACAATATTGGTATATCCAGATTTATGTAAACTATCAATAATTAATTTATTTAACAAATGGGAATCTTCCGCTATTAAAATAGGTGCTTCGTTTCGCTTTCTATTAATTAAATGATTTACATCAGATACTTTTAATCCTGTTTCAGGATTAATATTAGCTATAATCTTTTCAAAATCCAAAATAATAACTAATTTATTATTAAATTTTATTATACCCGTTGCAACCCCATTACCTCCGGCATTTACTGTTTCATCCGGTTTCACAATGTCTTTCCATGAAACCCTATGAATACCTACCACTTCTTGTACATGAAATGCAACACTTAGCTTATTAAAATTTGTAACTATATACATATCAGTCTGATTGTTGGTAGATTCCGGCATGTTTAAGCACTTAGCTAAATTTACGATTGATATAATCGTATCTCTTGGCATGAAAATTCCTTCTATAAATGGATGGGCATTGGGTATGGGGGTTGATTTTTGATAAGACAAAATTTCACTGATTTTAGCAACATTGATTCCATAATTATTATTTCCAACCTTAAATTCAAGTATTTCAAGTTCATTTGTTCCACTTTCCAATAAAATTCCGCTATTCATGGTTATATCCTCCGTAATATGTAATCTCTTACATGAAAAATCTGTATAAGTATCTATCGACATTATAGTATATTTATTTGCATATTTCAAATAATTCTGTTAAAAATAACAAAAAAACCTGTATGTTTTTATTAATCATACAGGTTTCTAAAAATAACATATGATATTGGATAAGCCATTATCAAAGTTAATATATTCATAATTTTATAACTCCTACATATCTGATATAATTTTCCGTAATTTATTGAACAAGATTTTTAGGTCAAGCCCTCGACCTATTAGTATTAGTCAGCTCCATGTGTTACCACACTTCCACCTCTAACCTAT
>JAQSYR010000158.1 GCA_029256035.1 Anaerocolumna sp.
TTATCAGGGGAACAAATTGAACCATTTGCCAAAATAGTTGCCATTGCAGATGTATACGATGCAATGACTGCAAACCGGATTTACAGAGGACCTATTTGTCCTTTTGAGGTGATTGCCCAATTGGAGTCCGATGGATTACACCAATATGATCCTAATAGCCTTCTAATATTCTTAGATAGAATGGTTCAATCCTATATTAATAATTGGGTAGTCTTAAGTAATAAAGAAATTGCAGAAATTATTATGATAAATAAAAGTTCTCTTTCAAAGCCAGTAGTAAGGACTAAAAATG
This sequence comes from Anaerocolumna sp., assembly GCA_029256035.1. GTDB lineage: Bacteria > Bacillota > Clostridia > Lachnospirales > Lachnospiraceae > Anaerocolumna. The sequence continues at coordinate 293 of JAQSYR010000158.1, forward strand.
AACATTATATTGATTTATCAAGAGAACGAAATATAGAAATTATGGCATTTATTTAAGAAAAAATCCCTCAGATTACGGAGGGATTTTTTCATGCAAATGAAATAATGTATTTACTTAACTAATATCTTTGTTATCTCAGCAATATATAAAGTATGAAAATCCTTTTCTGGATAATAATTAGGAATTAAGGAAGTATCTACAAAATTATTTTCCTTAAATGGCTGATAAAATAACTTCCTGCATATGAAAACAGTATTCGCCTCTTCAAAAAAAGATGCATTCTCCATTGTCTTAAGGGTTAACCCAGATTTTGCGATTTTATCTTCGTCACGTCCAGAAACGCTTCCAAGGTATCCTAACGCCTTTTTATAGGCGCTATCATAGAAACTAAGAGTAAAAACTTCTCCATTATCTACAAATTCCTTTGTATATCTACTTGGTCTTAGTACAACAAATGCAACATCTTTATTCCACATGACGCCAAGTCCACCCCATGATGCAGTCATTGTATTTACTTTCTCTTCATTTTTAGCAGTAACAAGCATCCACTCTTTTCCTATCATGCGAAAAGGATTTCCTTTTAATTGTTCTGCTTTTATTTCTTTAAATTGATTCACTAACTTTTCTCCTTTTCCTATTCATTAATTCTTAGACATTGGAAAACTATCTATCTATTAATTCTAAGTGAAATGTTAACAATTACTCAACTGTTACAGATTTGGCAAGATTACGTGGCTGATCTACATTATATCCTCGATGCAGAGTAGTATAATAAGCCAGTAATTGAAGTACAACAGCAGTGGTAAACGGAGTAAACATATCATCAAGTTCTGGAAGGGCTATATGATAATCAAAAATCGATGAATCTAATGCAATATCACCATTGGTAACTAAGATTACCATTGCACCTCTGGCACGAACTTCTCTAATGTTAGAGATCATTTTGGAATAAACATTTGCCTGAGTAGCCAAGGCGATTACAGGAATACCCTCAATAATAAGTGAGAGGGTACCATGCTTTAATTCACCGGCTGCATAGGCCTCAGAATGGATATAACTAATTTCCTTAAGTTTAATAGATCCTTCACAGGATAATGGATAATCAATACCTCTTCCTATAAAGAACAAATCTTGTGTTTCTTTTAAATGGCTACTAATTTCATCAAGCTCTTTTTCTAAAAATAATGTTTTTTCCACAGCAGGTATTACCTGTTGAAGATGATGAATGAAGGAGGTGCATTCTGTATCAGAAATTGCCTTTTTTGCTTTGGCAAACTGTAAAGCCAAAAGATAAATACAGGATAATTGAGCTGTATAAGCTTTGGTACTGGCAACTGCAATTTCAGGGCCTGCATGGGTATATAAAACATAATTACTTTCTCTGGCAATAGAAGATCCTTTTACGTTAACGATAGATACCGTTTTGGCTTTGTTTTCATTTGATAATCTAAGGGCAGCTAAGGTATCAGCCGTTTCACCAGATTGTGAAATTGTAATTACAAGTGTATTTTCATCCATAATTGGGTCCTGATAACGAAATTCTGATGCAATTTCCACAGTAACTGGAATGCGTATCAGCTTTTCAATTAAAACTCTGCCAACTAATCCAGCATGCATTGCAGTACCACATGCTGTAATAATAACACGATTGATATCGTCAAATATTGTATCGGGAATTCCATCGCCAGATAAATCAGGTAATGAGCCATTAACGATTCTGGGCATTATGGTAGAGCGAAGGGAAGATGGCTGTTCATGTATTTCTTTGAGCATAAAATGTTCATAGCCGCCTTTTCTAGCTGCAGACATATCCCATTTTACATACAATTTTTGAGGTATTACTATTTCTCCATCAAAATTAGTAACTTCAATATTATCTTTTGTTAGTTTGGCAATATGAAGTTCTGGTAATACAAAATATTCTTTGGAATATTTAATTAGGGCCACCATATCAGAAGCGATAACAGAGCCTTCTTTACTCTGGCAGGCTACTAAAGGACTGCCATTTCGTAAGCAATAGATTACATCTGGCTGATCTGCAAATAAAATACAGAATGCATAAGCGCCTTCTAACTGACTCATTGCTTTTTTTATGGTGTCCATTGGGTCGCCATGATAGAGGCTGTCAATTAACATAGCCGCAATCTCAGTATCGGTCTGTGATACTGGATATTTTCCCTGTTTAGCTAATTCTGTTTCTAATTCATGATAATTTTCGATTATACCATTATGAATTAATGTAACATTTCCAAAGGTATGAGGATGTGAATTAGTATCAGATACTCCACCATGAGTTGCCCATCTTGTATGTCCAATCCCGCATGTACTGTTGTTCCCGTTTTTTTCAACTTTATCAATTAAATTAGATACTTTACCAGTAGTTTTAATGGTCTTTATTCCATCTTGTTCAAAAAATGCAATACCTGCACTGTCATAACCTCTGTATTCTAAGGCTTCCAGGCCTTCTAGCAATACATTTTTCACATCTAAATATCCAGTGAATCCAATAATTCCACACATAATAATAGTCTCCTTTATAAATTTTTCAAAGTTCATAAATATAATGATAAGAATTCACAGCAATGCTAAGCTTCTTATTTTTTAATAGGAAGACAGAGTAAGCTTAATTCTTTTTCTTGGTTATGCTGCCTTTGTGTAATGGTTACCCATTGCTTTAACAACATATCACACGTCCAAGTACATGAGAGAGCATCCGCCGAATATTTCGATAACTCTCTGCCTCGTTAACCTCTAAATAACTTCGCCCAATAGAGGTGCATGGCGCTAATAGAAACATTTCTGTTAAACTAATCTTGGGTTGATTCTGTTAATGAGTTACATTTTGCAATATTATATGTTACAATGCCCCTTTCTGTGAAAGAATAATGAATTTTTAAATTCATTTCTATGATTTGGGTTTCAGAAGACTTACTTCATATATAAAAGTGAATAACTACGTATCTATATTCATCTGGACTTGCCTTTCCCTTTGGAGGGTCTGCGCCATCTGAATATAGATACAAAGTTATTCACATCTTTACGTAATAAATGACTTTTGACACCCGAATCTTTTTTAAAATTGCAACACTAGTATGTTAACATAGAAAAACTGTTAAGTCAATGCGCTTATAAAGTAATCTCACCTGCATAATTAGTTGCAAAAATATGTTTAATTTCAGTTAAATCAGAAGTTTGGCCTAAAGCCCACATGAGTTTTGTCACAACAGCTTCCGTTGTCATGTCAAAACTTTGAATCACACCTTTTTCTAAAATCTTTTTCCCTGTCTGGTAGATAGAAAAATCACTTCGTTCATATAGACACTGACTAGATACCACAACAGGAATCCCACGTTCAGAAAGTCCTTCCATTTGACTGATTAAATCCCGGTGAATAAAATGTAAACCACCAGTTCCAAATGCTTCAATTAC
>JAQSYR010000159.1 GCA_029256035.1 Anaerocolumna sp.
AATACAGGACCCATGTCTCTTGCCATTGTTATTTACCTCCTATTAGACTCTTCTGCGTTTTGGTGGTCTACATCCGTTATGTGGAACTGGAGTAACATCTTTAATACTAGTTACTTCGATACCACATGCCTGAAGTGCACGAATTGCAGCTTCTCTTCCTGAACCAGGACCTTTAACCATTACATCAACTGTTCTCAAACCATGTACTAAAGCTGCTTTTGCTGCAGTTTCAGCTGCCATCTGAGCCGCATAAGGAGTTGATTTTCTAGATCCTCTGAATCCTAAACCGCCAGCGCTTGCCCAAGAAAGAGCATTGCCTTCTGCGTCTGTCAGAGTAACAATTGTATTATTAAAAGATGACTGAATATGTGCCTGTCCACGATCGACGTTTTTCTTGACACGTTTCTTAGCCACTTTTTTAGTTGTTGCTAACTTTTTAGCCATTTGTCAAACCCTCCTATTGGATTTTAATTACCTTATTTCTTCTTATTTGCAACCGTACGTTTCGGTCCTTTTCTTGTTCTTGCATTTGTTTTAAGTCCGATTTCAACACGTTTCTCTCTTGGTAAATCTACACCACTGATACGAGCCATGTGCGTATTACACCTCCGTTGATTTTAATGAGAGTGATTCTATTTAGTATCATATGTAGTGACCCGCACGTACATAAGGTGAAATGCATACTTCCTGTCTCACTCTGTTGTTTCATAATTTTCTTTTCCAATTAAAATAATAAAATAAATACTGTAATGACAACACTTCCGAGTGTTTCACTTAAGTGAGTTCACAAGTGCTCCATTACACAGCCGCTTTAAATTGTGACAAACAAAGAACCACTTTGTCTGCTGAATCCATGATAATGACATAGAATCAAAACACACCATTCTGGTCTGTTCACAATATCACAACTGCAAAAATGCAGATTGTAACACAGAAAGCAAGTGCTATTCTTATATAAAACAATGGAAGTCAGCGAAACGCCCGACCTTCTATTGTATATTAGCCTTGTCTTTGTTTGTGTCTAGGATTTTCACAGATAACTCTGATACTTCCCTTTCTTTTAATAATCTTACACTTTTCGCAGATTGGTTTTACTGATGACCTTACTTTCACAGTAATTCACTCCTTTCAAAAAAAGTCCGTCTATCATTATATTATCGCGCCAAATAATTCTTCCTTTTGTTAAATCATATGGAGATAATTCTAAAGTTACTTTGTCGCCAGGTACAATTTTAATAAAATTCATACGAAGTTTTCCACTGATATGTGCCAGAACTTTGTGTCCATTTTCTAACTCAACCTGAAACATTGCATTGGGTAATTTTTCAATTACGGTTCCTTCAATTTCTACTACATCTGTTTTTGACATATTGTCACCTCCATGATTTAAGATATATAATTAATTACATATCTAAACTATCATCTTTACTTACACTTTTCTTAATTATTTTTATGGCTCTTTTTATTTCTTCATCGATTATCTTTTCATTATTCGCTACTTTTTTCATTAGATTTTCATCTGTATAATGAGTAAACTGAACATGTTTGATATTCTTCTTTTTAGGCTTATCCAGTGTCTTATAAATGCCATCCGCTAAATATACATATTCACCTTCAGCCTTTAGTATGACATAATATTCGCCTTTATCATGGCCAGCTTTAGCGATTACTATTCCTCCGAACTTGTATTCAAACATAATTTGCTCCCTTCTGAATGTTTTATCCTGATTCATATGGGTGTGATTACTTACGTAAGGATAGTATCTCTGGCTCCCCATCTGTAATAAGAACCGTATTTTCATAATGAGCTGATAAGGATCCGTCTTCGGTAACAACTGTCCAGTCATCATCTTCCCAGTAAACATCATAGCGTCCAGCATTTACCATAGGTTCAATAGCAAGTGTCATGCCGGCCTCCAACTTAAGTCCTCTTCTTTTTTGTCTGAAATTAGGTATCTGTGGTTCTTCATGAAGACTTGCACCGATACCATGACCAACTAAATCCCTAACAACAGAGAATCCATTGGACTCTACATAATCTTGAATTGCAGCTGATATCTCATGTAAATGATTGCCGGCTTTTGCATATTTCATACCTTCAAAAAAACTTTGCTCTGTTACTTCAATCAGCTTTTTTGCTTCTTTACTGATTTCACCTACAGCCCAGGTTCTTGCAGCATCCGATTGATATCCTTTATAAATGACTCCTGCATCCAAACTGACAATATCTCCGTCTTGTAGATAAACTTTCTTATTAGGAATTCCATGTACTACTTGATCATTAATAGAAACACATACGGAAGCAGGAAAGCCGTTATAATTCAAAAACGAAGGGATACAGTTATAACTTCTAATTAATTCATCTGTCTTTTTATTAATTTCAAAGGTTGATATCCCAGATTTTATATACCTGGCAAGTTCTTCATGGACAATGGCCAATATTCTGCCTGCCTCACGCATTATTTCTATTTCTCTTTCAGATTTTATTGTAACCGGCATTTTTTACTCCTATTTCTTATTAAGCAACCTTTCAATGGCTGCAAATACTTCATCCATTTCCATTGTACCATCCACAACACCTAAGATTCCTTTTGATGAATAGTACTCTATTAATGGCTTTGTCTGTTGATGATAAACATCCAGACGCTTTGCAACTGTTTCAGGTTTATCGTCATCTCTTAATACTAACTGACCTCCGCAAGCATCACAAATTCCCTCAGCCTTTGGTGGTATATTAACTATATGATACGTTCTTCCACAATTTACACACGCTCTTCTGCCTGCCATACGGTGAATGATGTTTGAATCAGGAACTTCTACGTTAATTGCAAAATCAATATTGGAACCATTTGCATTCAAAGCTATTCCTAAAGCTTCTGCCTGTGGTATGGTTCTAGGAAAACCATCTAATATATAACCTTTCGTACAATCTTCTTGTTCTAATCGATCTACGATAAGGTCAACTACTAATTCATCAGGAACCAGCAATCCTTGATCCATATATGTTTTAGCTTTTATTCCAAGTTCTGTTCCATTTTTTATGTTTGCCCTAAATATGTCACCTGTAGATATATGAGGAATACCGTATTTATCAGAAATTCTTTTTGCCTGTGTTCCCTTCCCCGCTCCAGGTGCACCTAACATAATAATTCTCATTGTAAACTCCAATCTGTGCTTAACTGCACACAAATAATTTAAGTTAAACCAACCCTCTGTATACACGTTTTCCCCATACTAATACCTAATCTCCAATAGTATAATCTGCAAATGGCGGGGCTAAGCCCCGCCTCTGCAATATATACTAACAATATGTTCGTTAATCGTTAAGGAATCCTTTGTAATGTCTTACTAACATCATAGATTCAATCTGTTTCATTGTTTCAAGAACAACACCAACTACGATGATTAATGATGTACCACCAAAAGAAACCTGAGCGCCGAAAGCACCTGAGAAGAATATAGGAACTAGAGCCACAATTGTTAGACCTATTGCACCAATAAAAATTATATTATTTAATACTTTTGTCAAATATTCTGTTGTTGGTTTACCGGGACGAATACCTGGGATAAATCCACCTTGTTTTTTCATATTATTTGAAATCTCAATAGGATTAAAGGTAACTGAAGTGTAAAAATATGCAAAGAATATTAATAATGCAATATATAAAATTACACCCAATGAGTACTTAAACTCACCCATGTTATCGAAATTAAACCATTTGCTTTGATCTAGTAAATATAATAATTTTGGCCATATATATGCTCTCTCCGGTCCTACTCCAAAGAAAGAAGATATAACAATCGGAAATTGCATTAAGGATCCAGCAAAGATGACAGGAATTACACCTGCAGTATTTACTTTTAATGGTATATGGGAAGACTGTCCTCCCACCATTTTTCTACCTTGTACTTTTTTCGCATATTGTACCGGAATTTTTCTCTGGCCATCTTGTAATAATAAAATAAATACAACCATAGCTACTACAATTAATATTATGATAACTGCTGCTATTATAGCATTTACAACGCTTGATGCACCATAGATAAAATTCGTGTATAATTTCATGAAATCATTTGGCATTTGTGCTACGATATTAATTAATAATATAATTGAAATACCGTTTCCAACACCCTTTTCAGTAATTCTCTCACCTAACCACATTAAGAAAGCAGAACCAGCTGTAAAAGAAGCTGTAATAACTGCTACATTAGCAAATGTAAGTCCACCTTCTAATATATTAGAGTTACCAAAACCAATTGCTAAAGCAATAGATTCAATAACTGCTAAACCAACCGTTAAATAACGGCTGTATTCAGCAATTTTCTTTCTTCCATCTTCACCGTCTTTTTGAAGTTCTTCCAATTTAGGAATTGCTATGGTTAAAAGCTGCATAATAATGGAAGATGTAATATATGGTGAAATATTCAAAGCAAATATTGACATCTGTGTGAAAGAACCACCTGTTAAATTGTTTAAGAAACCGAAATTCGTCTGGAATCCAATCCATTGAGCAAAGTATTCTCTATCAATTCCAGGAACAGGAAGCAGGGAGCCAATTCTTACTATGATAAGTGCTACAAAAGTGTATAACAACTTACTTCTTATATCTTTAATCTTAAAAGCATTTCGGAACGTTTTAAACATATCCTAAATCACCTCAGCATTTCCACCAAGAGCCTGAATTTTTAATTTATCTACGTTAATTCCGATTATCTCTTTTGTATTTCTGTTTGTAAATCCTCTTTTAGGTAAAATTCTGATTAATGGAGTCTGACCACCTTCAAAACCAACTCTAGGCGCTCCTGAACGAGCTTTCTGACCTTTGTGGCCTTTACCTGCAGTCTTACCATTTCCTGAACCATGTCCACGGCCTTTTCTAAAGTTTGCACTTTGTTTTGATCCGTCAGCTGGTCTTAATTCTGATAAATTCATCCTTACACCTCCTTAAGCTTAAATTATATCTCTTCGACCTTAACCAAATGTCTAACTTGGTCTACCATTCCTCTTACTGCAGCGTTATCTGGCTGTTCTACTGTAGAATGAAGTTTACGAAGTCCTAAGGCTTCCACTGTTTTCTTGTGTTTAGGAATAGCGCCAATTGTAGACTTTACTAAAGTTACTTTTAATTTATCTGCCATTTTTAGCTCCTCCTAACCTAATAAATCTTCTACTGAAATACCACGTAATTTTGCAACTTCTTCCGGAGTCTTTAACTGGCTTAATCCTTCAATTGTAGCAAGAACAACGTTCTGCTTATTGTTAGAGCCAAGAGACTTTGTACGGATATTCTTAAATCCTGCAAGTTCAAGCACATTACGAGCTGGACCTCCTGCGATAACACCAGTACCTTCAGGAGAACGTTTTAATAAAACGCTTGCACTTCCGAATTTACCAATATAATCATGTGGAACGCTACCATTTTCATCAATTGGTAAGCTGATCATTTTCTTGATTGCATCTTCTTTTCCTTTACGAATAGCTTCTGGAATTTCAGCAGCTTTTCCTAATCCTGCACCAACGTGTCCGTTCTTGTCACCAACAACGACTAAAGCTGTAAATCTGAAATTACGTCCACCTTTTACTACTTTAGTTACACGTTTGATTGATACTACTTTATCTTCTAGTTTATCTTCA
>JAQSYR010000160.1 GCA_029256035.1 Anaerocolumna sp.
TTTATATATAAAAGTGAATAACCACGTATATATATTCATCTGGTCTTGCCTTTCCCTTCGGACGGTCTGCGCCATCTGAATATATATACGCAGTTATTCACAACTTTGCGTTTAAATGACTTTTGACCCCAACATCATTTAATTTCAGTGTCATAAATCATTAGTATTTTAGTAAATAAAACCTAACTCAACGCCAGTATAATAATGCTTAATGATTTCTTCATAAGCAATTCCTGCTTCTGTCATTGCCTTTACACCATTTTGACTCATTCCAACACCATGGCCATAACCGCCTCCACTTAGAGTAATTTCCTGGCCCTTTTTATCAAGGATAAAGAAAGCACTTGGAAGCATGCTTAAGCCGGAAGCCTTTGTTTCGTCCTGTTTCACTACGTCATCATATAATGGCGCTAACAATACTCTGATATTATATTCTGAAGTTATTTTTATGGTATCCTTAGAGCCTACTATAATTAGTTCTGAGATAATACCGCTTTTCTCTCTTTTTACAACTTTAATCTCTTTCACTGTTCCAATTGTATTTATAGGTATACTCTGATAAACTTCTTCCCCATTGGTTTCTGTCAAAGTCTGAATAGATTTTGGGTTTGCATTATATCTTTGTTCTAAGTTTTTATCAATGGACTTTTTAATGTCTTCTAAATCAATTGTTACTTTCCATCGGTACCACGGAAATTGACTGTCATAAGTAACTACTTCAGGTTTTAAAATAAAGTTACGAAAAGTATTCTCATTTGAAAAATCTGACTGTAATCTTTCCTGGTTAAGGGCAGCTGCTTCAATGGAATTCATTTCATTTTCCTTATAAACAGTTTGTAATTTCCCCATAAGATAATTAGAGTTCTCCGTTTCTCCCCATACTTCTTCAATGGAAGCCGTATGACCACTAGAAGTGGAGAAATAATATGCTGTAACCACTGCATCATTATACTCTATTACTTTTCCATAGGTATCTTTAACTGCCAGTATGGAATCCTCATTTTCCGCAATATTATTATAAACCTGATAGGCTACACTATCATCCACATGGGCTCCATATTCACTGTAACTGTTGGCAAACAGCTGATTATAAGCATAACTTCTGGCACAAATAGCTTGTACTTTTAGTGCTTCTAATCCGTAATAGGTTGGCATCTCACTTGGGATTACCGCATATAAATATTCTTCCAGGGACAAATCATTGATGATGATAAATCCATTTTCTGTTGCAGCCACCTCTATGGTTCCACCATATGCTGGAGTACCACCGGACCTTTTCACCGAAAGCAGTTTAATTTTACCTTCCTCTGAATTGGTTCGTATCTGTACTCTTTCTTGATTCTTCCAGTCTTTATCCATGGTTAGAGTTAACTCTGTATCTGCTTTATATGTTGTTTCTTTTTTTCCAATGGTTACAACAAATTCCCTGTCTGATGTAAGTACTACTTTTTCATGAAATAAACTAGTAAAATTATCCGTCTTAATTAATACACGAATATTCTCAGCTTTAATTGGTTCTGTAATTAATGCAGCAACTACTTTCCCATCAGCAACGACAAAGTCAGTTGCCTCATAACCAACTAAAATACTGTTGGTAACTTCCATGGATAATTCATTATAAATTTTATATATTTTATAGTTCTCATCAACTTCTAATTTCCCATAGCCTTGGATTTCTATAGAGTCCTTACCGGCTAATAATACTTTTCCCTGAATCACATCTGGTTTAATACTAATCTTTGTAATCTTTCCATCTTGTAAGACGATATCGGCTATTTTACCTTCTATTTCCTGAGACAAACTGTATTTTGTACTAAAATCTCTGGATATGTTATGTAAAAAAGCGGATACGGTATCACCTTGACCTGAAGTAATCCACACATTATGCAGGGTAGCATCCTCTTCTAAGATTTCTTTTATGTAAACAATATGCTCTCCGCAGGTAAGGGCTGTAATTTTATGATCTATATAATCGGAAGGCTGAAAGGAATTCTCCTGCTGCTCTTCTTTTATTTCTTTTATTATATTACTATCAGAGTTATTTTCCTGCTCTAACAGTCTTCGCTTAAAATTTAAGATACCATTTTTGTAATGGGTATTATAGCTTTTGGCATACTGATAATTATACTCTCCCATATCTGTTATTATAAACTGGTCACTGGGACTTTTTAATGGAGCACCTAGTACAAAAAGGGTTGTCTCAGTTACAGGCACAGTTCCATCCTTATATTGGCTTAAAATACTTTCATAAATATCTAGGAATTCTTCTGTTAACATTGCTTTATTTTCCGGCTCTTCCATAAGGGAAAAGGATAGCTCATTTACTATACTTACTTCTGAAAATCCCAAAGTTTCACTTACTATTTGAAGAAACTCTCTACTTTGTCCAAATATTAAGTATTGAGTGTTTGTAACAGCAGTATTTAGTTTATCTTCCTCAATTCCCAGAAAACGAAGCATCTCTATGGATTCTTCTACTGTAATCATGTCACCTTCCCGCAAAATAACATCATTATTATGTAAACCTATTTTTCTAATTACATTTCCAATAAATATGAAACATAAAATGGCCACACAGGCACCCATTAAAATTAACTTTTTCTTCATCTATGTTTGTCCCCCATCCGCATGTTGTCACGTGTATTACAGAAAACAAGCTATCACCTGCTTCTTAGGAAAAGCAGGTGAATTCTTGTACATGTTTAATTATATACTTTAGAAGCAATAATATGCCTATTATATTAAACATAGGGGAAATAATCTAGGGAAAGTTATTCAAAAAACTGATGGTTTCGAAAGTCATAAGACTCTATAGGTTCCGGTCCTCTGACTATGGCTCGCTCCACTTGAAGAATACCTTCTTCATCCGTACGTATTCTCCAATCAACCATCATAATTTCACCATTTACAATTTCAATACCGTTAATTCCCCTGGTATGAATGCAACAGCCGGTATTAAAGTATGGCAGTTCTTCTTCCTTGGGAAACTTAGGTCTATGGGTGTGTCCACAGATTAGCATCATTTTGTGCTTTCGAATCCACTTTTTATAGGCCCGTTCTATTTTGTGTCTTTTAAACTGGTTCCTTGCCGGACTGGATGGATTTTGAAATCCCACCACATGCATAAACCTCCAGAAATATCGTAAAGAAAACATGTTAAAGTGCCAAAACTGATCATTAAAAAAATCACCCTGATGACCATGAACAATAAGAATTTTCTGCCTGGATGGCATATATTTTAAGACCAAGGCTTCATATGGAGTAATTCCTTTAAATAATGCATGATAATCCTGTGTATATTCATCATAGTAATGAAAAAAGTTTTTGCTAACATAATTTCTATTTCTGATATATAAATTATGGTTGCCATAAAGCATGATTAACCGGTTATCATCATGAAACTCCTTAAGCAAAGCAAAAATATCACTATGGGCTAACCGGATATGCCTGAATTCCCGGTATTCCCAGAGTTCATCTCCATCTCCGGCTTCCACATATACATAGCCATTATGATAATAATAATCAAGGGCACGCCGAAATACAGCTTGATTCCTGGCAAATTCATCGGATACACTATCATCACCTCTGTGAGCATCACTGAAAAAAATGTATTTTGAATTTTTATCTAAATATTCAACTTTAGCATTTTTATACGCTTCCATTAATCTTTTATCCGTAAACATAGTATTCACCCC